>NZ_JBBEOG010000004.1:300000-403959 GCF_037860835.1 Aquipuribacter nitratireducens
AGCCGGAGACGCTCGAGGAGGCGTACGCGTCGCGGGCACGCTACGGCGCGCCGGACTGGCAGGTCGAGGCGTGGGTGTCGACGTACACCGCGATCGCTGCCGGTGAGATGGCGCGCGTGAGCGACGACGTGGCGCGTGTCACCGGACGACCTGCTCGATCGCTCGAGGACGTCCTCACACCAGCAGGTTGAGGACCACGGTGAGGGCCACGGACAGCAGCACCGATATGACGATCATCGCGATGCAGCCGGGGGCGCCGCCGAGAGGTCGGATCCGTACGGGACTCATGACGGGTCCGTACCCGGTATGCGCCTAGCCCCACCCCAGCTCGTGGAGCCGGTCGTCGTCGATGCCGAAGTGGTGGGCGATCTCGTGGACGACTGTGACGAGCACCTCCTCGACGACCTCCTCGCGGCTGTCGCACATCGCGAGGAGCGGGCCGCGGAACACGAGGATGCGGTCGGGCAGGACGCCCGCGTACCAGCTGTCGCGCTCGGTGAGCGGCGTCCCCTCGTAGAGCCCGAGCAGGTCGGGCGGCTCGTGGGCCGGCGGCTCCTCCTCGACGAGCACGACGACGTTGTCCATGAGCGAGGCGAGCTCGCCCGGCACCTCGTCGAGGGCCTCGGACACCGCCTGCTCGAAGTCCTCGACCGTCATGTCGACGCTCACGTGCCCGAGCTCCGGCCCGACCGTCCCGCACGCCGCCACGGCGCGGGGCGGCCCTCGAGCCACCACTGCAGCCGGCGGGTGACGAACGGCAGGACGAGGTACGTCATGACGGGCGTCAGCAGGAGCGTGAGGACGAGGACACGCGGGAGGAGGGGCCACGCGCCGACGAACGGGGTGAGCGCCGCCTGCGCGGCGAGGTTGGTGGGGAAGAACGCCGTCCAGATGACGCACGCCTGCTTCCAGCGGGGCGGCGCCCCGCCCCGCGTGCTCACGACGCGGCCCCGCGGCTCGTCGAACCAGCCCTCGATCCCCGTGCGCTGCTCGACCTGCTCCTCCTGCACGAGGCCGAGCGCGGACGCGAGCCACCACCGCCGCTGCTCGGAGCCCTCCCACGCCCTGAGCGACGTCGGGTCGGCGAAGCGGTAGAGCATGTGCCAGACGTCGCCGTCGGTCCCGGGCCGCACGTGCCCGGCGCCGAGGAAGCCGGGGAAGCCCGCAGCGAGGCGCTGGCCCGCGGCGATCCACGCGCCCATCTCGGCCTCCCGGCCGGGCAGCGCGCGTCTGGTGACGGTGACCGTCACGGTGCTGGGCGGCGTGGAGGCTCCGCCCGGCATCAGTACTCCACCCTCGCCTCGTGGGCGGCCCACGCCTCGAACGGCCGGGTGGCGCCCAGCGGCGCCGCAGCCCGGACGGGCGGCACCTGCTGCTCCGGGGGCAGGTCCAGCATGTCGTAGAAGGCGAGGTCGTCGAAGCCCGCGCGGGCGGCGTCGTGGCGGTCCGCGGCGAACCACACGGCGTCGACCCGCGCCCACATCGCGGTCGCGCGGCACATCGGGCACGGCTCGCAGCTGCTCAGCAGGACGCAGCCGGCGAGGTCGTGGGTGCCGAGCGCCGCACCCGCGGCTCGCAGGGCCACGACCTCCGCGTGTGCGGACGGGTCGTGCGTCGCCGTCACGCGGTTCGTGCCCTCCGCGACGGTCTCCCAGCCGTCGGCCGCCGGTCGCACGACGACAGCGCCGAAGGGTCCGCCGCCGTCCGCGACGCTCGCGACGGCGAGGGAGACGGCGCGCTCGAGCAGCGGAGCCAGCGGCGGGGGCATCTCGGTCACGAGGACGAGACTAGGGAGCGGGCTCGTCCAGGGGGTCGAGGAAGCGCACGCCAGGGGAACGGGCGAGGCCCCGGTCGCTCGGCTTGATACCCCTAGGGGGTAGGGGTAAAGTTCCCGTCGTGACCGAGGAGACCGTCGTGACCGCCGCCACCGAGCCGCCCGCCTACGTGCAGAGCGGCGACAAGGCGAAGGTGCTCAACCGCCTCCGCCGCATCGAGGGCCAGGTCCGCGGCCTGCAGCGCATGGTCGAGGAGGACACGTACTGCATCGACGTCCTCACGCAGGTGTCCGCCACGACCGCGGCCCTGCGCGGTGTCGCGCTCGAGCTCCTCGACGAGCACCTCCACCACTGCGTCCGCCACGCGGTCGAGGACGGCACCAGCCCCGACGAGAAGCTCGCCGAGGCCTCCGCGGCCGTCGCGCGCCTCGTCCGCTCCTGAGAACCCCACCGACCCCCGAGGAGACACCCATGGCCGAGACCACCACCACCGTCACCGTCGCCGGCATGACGTGCGGGCACTGCGTCGGCGCCGTCACCGAGGAGCTGTCGAAGCTCCCAGGGGTCGTCGACGTCCGCATCGACCTCGTCGCCGGCGGCGAGAGCCCCGTCGCCATCACCCACTCCGCCCCGCTCGACGACGCCGCCGTGGCCGAGGCCGTCGACGAGGCGGGCTACGAGCTCGTCCGCGCGTGAGCGCACCGACCCGTGCCGAGGCGCCGGCTTCCGGCGCTCCCGTCGTCCTCGACATCTCCGGCATGACGTGCGCCTCGTGCGCCATGCGCATCGAGAAGAAGCTCAACCGGATGCCGGGCGTCGAGGCGAGCGTCAACTACGCGACCGAGAAGGCGACGGTCGTGCTGCCCGACGGGACGAGCGTCGACGACGCCATCGCGACCGTCGAGAAGACGGGCTACGGCGCGGTCCTGCCGGTGCCCCCGGTACCGGAGGAGACGGTCGGCGACGGCGCGCAGCCGCCCACCGACCCGGCTGTCGCCGCCCTGCGGCAGCGTGCGCTCGTGAGCGGCCTCCTCGCGCTGCCCACCCTCCTGCTGTCGATGGTGCCCGCGCTGCAGTTCGACAGCTGGCAGTGGCTCGTCCTCACCCTCGCCTCGCCCGTCGTGGTGTGGGGGGCGTGGCCGTTCCACCGCGCCGCGCTCGTCAACGCCCGCCACGGCGCGGCGACCATGGACACCCTCGTGAGCATCGGCGTGCTCGCCGCCTTCGGGCAGTCGCTGTACGCGCTGTTCCTCGGCGAGGCCGGCATGCCCGGCATGACGATGCGGCTGCAGCTCATCGGCGAGCGCGGCGCCGGCACCCACGAGATCTACCTCGAGGTCGCCGCCGTCGTCACCGCCGCCGTCCTCGCCGGCCGCTGGCTGGAGGCCCGCGCGAAGCACCGCTCCGGTGCGGCGCTGCGCGCGCTCATGGACCTCGGCGCGAAGGACGTCGCCGTCCTGCCCGACGGCCCCGGCACCACCCGCGAGGAGCGACGCGCGGTCGAGCGCCTCGCCGTCGGCGACCACTTCGTCGTCCGTCCCGGCGAGACCGTCGCGACCGACGGCGTCGTCGTCGACGGGCAGAGCGCCGTCGACGCCTCCATGCTCACCGGCGAGCCGGTGCCGGTGGAGGTCGGGCCGGGTGACGCCGTCACGGGCGCCACCGTCAACGCCTCGGGCCGGCTCGTCGTCCGGGCGACCCGCGTCGGAGGCGACACGCGCCTCGCGCAGATGGCACGGCTCGTCGAGGCCGCCCAGTCGGGCAAGGCGGAGGTCCAGCGGCTAGCGGACCGGGTGTCGGCGGTGTTCGTCCCCGTCGTCCTCGTCGTCGCGCTCCTCGCCCTGCTGGGGTGGTGGCTGCTCGCCGGTGAGCCGACGGTCGCGTTCACCGCCGCGGTGGCGGTCCTCGTCATCGCGTGCCCCTGCGCCCTCGGGCTCGCCACGCCCACGGCGCTGCTCGTCGGGACGGGGCGCGGCGCCCAGCTCGGCGTCCTCATCAAGGGCCCCGAGGTGCTGGAGTCGACGCGCCGGGTCGACACCGTCGTCCTCGACAAGACGGGCACGCTGACCAGCGGGCGCATGCGCCTCGTCGACGTCGTCCCCGCCGCCGGCGAGGACCGCGACGACGTGCTACGGCTCGCGGCCGCCCTCGAGAACGGCAGCGAGCACCCCATCGCCCGCGCCGTCGTCGCGGGTGCCGCCGGCGCCCTCCCGCCCGTCGAGGGATTCGCCTCCCGGCAGGGGCTCGGCGTCGCCGGCACTGTCGAGGGCCACGCCGTGGTCGTCGGCCGGCCCCGCTGGCTGGCGCAGGAGTGGGCGCAGCACCTCGACGACACGCTCACCGAGCGCGCCGACGCCGAGGCCGCCCGCGGCCGGACCGTCGTCGCCGTCGGGTGGGACGGGCGCGCCCGCGGCCTCCTCGCCGTCGCCGACACCGTCACGCCGACTGCGCGCGAGGCCGTCGACGGGCTCCGCGCCCTCGGCCTGGAGCCGCACCTGCTCACCGGCGACGGGAGCGCGGCCGCGCTCGCCGTCGCCGAGCAGGTCGGCATCGACCCCGCGCACGTCCGCGCCGAGGTCATGCCGGAGGACAAGCTCGCCGAGGTGCAGCGGCTCCAGGGCGAGGGCCGCGTCGTCGCGATGGTCGGCGACGGCGTCAACGACGCGGCCGCACTCGCCGCCGCCGACCTCGGCATCGCGATCGGTACCGGGACCGACGTCGCCATCGAGGCCGGCGACCTCACGCTCGTGCGGGAGGACCTGCGCGCCGCCGTCGACGCCGTGCGGCTGTCGCGGGCGACGCTGCGGACCATCAAGGGCAACCTGTTCTGGGCCTTCGCCTACAACACCGCCGGGATCCCGCTCGCGGTCGCCGGGCTGCTCAACCCGCTCCTCGCGGGAGTCGCGATGGCGGCGAGCTCGGTGTTCGTCGTGACGAACAGCCTGCGGCTGCGTCGCTTCCGGAGCACGACGGGAGGCTGAGCCAGCGCGTGAGACGCCCGCGGAGCGGGCGTAGGGTGGGAGGCACGACAGGGGAGCGCCGCAGGGCGCTGAGAGTGCGGGAGACCGCAGACCCTCGAACCTGATCCGGTTAGGACCGGCGAAGGGAGTCGAGCCTCGACCCGTCGACGGCACACCGGCCGTCGACCGGGTCCCCCTCCTGGACGACTGGGAGGAACCATGAGCACCACGCACCACCAGCACACGGGCACCGCGCCGGAGGGAACGGAGTCGGGGAGGACCGCACGGCGTCCCGTCCCCGTGGCGAAGGTCGTCGCCGGTCTCGCGGCCGCCGTGGTCTCGGGCGCCGCCGTCTACGCGGTCGGCCTACCGTCCGGCGTCGAGATCTTCCGCACCGACCTCGCCGACCTCACCCTGCCGGCCGCCCTGCTCGTCACCCTCGTTCTCGGCAGCGTCGTCGGCATCGCGTCCGCGCGGGCCCCCTGGCGGGTCGTCGACATCGTCGTCGCGAGCGTCCTCGGCGTCGCCGGCGGCCTGCTGTTCTCCGTGTGGAACGCCGTCGCGTACCCGCTCGTGTCCGCCGCCGTCGTGCCGCCGGTGTCCGCCTGGTACGTCGGGGTGTGGCTCCTGCCGGGCGTGCTCGGTGGCCTGGTCATCCGCAAGCCGGGTGCCGCGGTCTACACCGAGCTCGTCGCCGCCGCCCTCAGCGCGCTCATCGGCAGCTCGTGGGGCTTCAGCGTCGTCTGGTACGGGCTGCTCCAGGGCCTCGGCGCCGAGCTCGTCCTCGCGCTGTTCCTCTACCGCTCGTTCCGGCTGCCCGTCGCACTGCTCGCCGGCGCCGGGGCGGGCGTCGTCGTCGGGGTGCTCGACTCGATCCTCTACTACCCGGAGCTCGTCCCCGTCCTCCAGCTCGCCTACGTCGGTCTCGCCGTCGTCTCCGGTGTCGTCATCGCCGGGCTCGGGTCGTGGGCCCTCACCCGGGCGCTCGCCCGCACCGGGGCGCTCGCCCCGCTGCGATCCGGCCGCGACGTCGAGCGGGTCTGAGCCCGCCGTGGACGGGGTCGCGCTGCGGGCGCGCGGGTGGGGCTGGCGGCACGCCGGGCGGAGGGCCTGGGCGGTGCGCGGCCTCGACCTCGACGTGCCGGCGGGCCAGCGCGTCCTCCTCCTCGGTCCCAGCGGCGCGGGCAAGTCGACGGTCCTCGCCGGGGCGGCGGGGCTGCTCGACCCCGGCGAGGACGCCCGCGACGGCGGCGGCGAGGAGGAGGGGGAGCTGCTGCTCGACGACGTCCCCGCCCGCCGCGCCCGCGTCGAGGGCGTGCGGGCCGGTCTCGCGCGCACGGGCCTGCTCCTGCAGGACCCCGTCGCCCAGACCGTCCTCGCCCGCTGCGGCGACGACGTCGCCTTCGGTCTGGAGAACCACTCCGTCCCGCCCGCCGACATCTGGCCCCGCGTCGACGAGGCGATCGGCGACGTCGGGTTCCCGTACGGCCGCGAGCACAGCACGGCGCGGCTGTCCGGCGGGGAGCGGCAGCGCCTCGCCCTCGCCGGGGTCGTGGCCCTGCGGCCGGGGCTGCTCCTGCTCGACGAGCCCACCGCCATGCTCGACCCCGCGGGCGGTGACGTCGTCCGCGCGCGGATCGCGGAGCTGCTGCGGCGGGACGGGACGGCGCTGCTCGTCGAGCACCGTGTCGGGCCGTGGCTCCCGCTCGTCGACCGCGTCGTCGTCCTCGAGCCGGGCGGGGGCGTACGGGCCGACGGCCCGCCCGACGAGGTGCTCGGCCGCCACGGCGCCCGCCTCGCCGCCGAGGGGGTCTGGGCCCCGCAGCACCCGCCTGCCACCCCGGACCGTGAGGTCGGCCGCGTCGGCGGTGAGGTGCTGCTCCGCGCCCGCGGTCTCGCCGTACGTCGTCCCGGCAGCCCCGAGCCGGCCGTGTCGGGGGTCGATCTCGACGTCCGCGCGGGGCGGCTCCTCGCCGTCGTCGGGCCGAACGGGGCCGGTAAGTCGACCCTCGCCCTCGTGCTGTCCGGGCTCCTGCCGCCCCACGCCGGCGTGCTCGAGGCGGTCCCGGCGCTCGCCGGCGACGCCGGACCGAGACCGCACCGCTGGCGCCCGCAGCAGCTCGCCGCGCGGATCGGCACGGTGTTCCAGGAGCCGCAGCACCAGCTCGTCGCCGCGACGGTCCGCGACGAGCTCGCCGTCGGCCCTCGGGCCCTCGGACTGCCACGGGACGAGGTCGAGGCGCGCGTGGAGGACCTCCTCGACCGCCTCCGGCTGCGCGGCGTCGCCCGTGCCAACCCCTTCACCCTGTCCGGCGGGGAGCAGCGGCGGCTGTCCGTCGCGACCGTCCTCGCCACGCGCCCACGGGTCCTCGTGCTCGACGAGCCGACCTTCGGGCAGGACTCCCGCACGTGGGAGCAGCTCGTCGCCCTCCTCGCCGAGCTCCTCGACGCCGGGACGGCCGTCGTGGCCGTCACGCACGACGACGCCCTCGTCGACGCCCTCGCCGACGACGTCCTCCGCCTCGTCCACCCCGCGGACCGGGCGCCGCGGTCACCCGGCGCGTGGACGCGGCGACGGCGCGCGGCATGAGGCCGCCCACCGACGTCCTCGCCGGGCCCGTCGGCGTCGACACCTCGGCGCCGCTCGCCCGCGCCAACCCCGTCGCCAAGCTCGCCGTCGCCGCCCTCGTCGCCGTCGCGCTCGTCCTCACGACGGACCTCGTGACCGTGACGGTCGCCCTCGCGTGCGTCCTCCTCGCCCTGCCGTTCACGGGGGTGGGGGCACGCGGGTTGTGGCGGCGGGGCTGGATCGTCGTCGTGGCCGCCGTCCCCGCCGGCGTCGTCACCGCCCTCCTCGGGGTCGACTCGGGCGCCACCTGGTGGGCGTGGCAGGTCGGGGGCACGACGCTCCTCGACGTGACGGCCGGCTCCGCCGCGGCGGGGCTCGCCATCACCACGCGGGTCCTCGCCATCGGCCTGCCGGGGGTCGTCCTGCTCGCGACCACGGACCCCACGGACCTCGCCGACGCGCTCGGGCAGGTGCTGCGGCTGCCGCACCGATTCGTGCTCGCGGCCCTCGCGGGCATGCGGCTGTTCGGTGTGCTCGCGGAGGAGTGGACGACGCTCACGCAGGCCCGTCGCGCCCGCGGTCTCGGCGGCGGGGGCCGGCTCTCGCGCCTGCGGACCTTCGGCAGCCAGCTGTTCGCGCTGCTCGTGCTCGCGGTGCGCCGGGCCACGGTCCTGTCGACGGCGATGGAGGCCCGCGGCTTCGGCGCGGTGCGCGAGCGCACGTGGGCGCGGCAGAGCCGGTTCACCGGCCGTGACTGGCTCGTCGTCGTCGGCGGCCTCGGGGTCGCCGTCGTGTCGACCGCAGCAGGCGTCGCGGCGGGCACGTGGCGCCTCGTGCTGCTCGGGTGAGGCGCCCCTGGCACGATCGCCGCGTGACCGCAGCCACGAGCACCGACCTGCGCCGCCTCGGCGACCGACACGTCTTCCCGATCGGCCTCGGCGCCATGCCGCTGTCGTGGGAGGGCATGCTCGACGACCGCGAGCGCGCTCTCGCGACGGTCCACGCCGCGCTCGACGCCGGGGTCACCCACCTCGACACCGCGAACATCTACTCCCCGTCGTGGGAGCACGTCGGGCACAACGAGGCCCTCGTCGCCGAGGCGCTGCGCACCTGGTCCGGTGACGCCGCGTCGGTCGTCGTCGCGACGAAGGGCGGGATCGTCCTCGGCCCCGACGGCGCCGGCCGCGACGCGAGCCGCGACGGGCTGCGCCGCGCGTGCGAGGCGAGCCTCGCCGCGCTCGGGCGCGACCAGGTCGACGTGTACTACCTGCACCGGCACGACCCGTCGCTGCCCTTCGCGGAGCAGGTGGCGAACCTCGTGGCGCTGCGCGAGGCCGGGCTGGTGCGGCAGGTCGCGGTCTCCAACGTCACCCCGGACATGCTCTCGGTCGCCCTCGACGTCGCCGGCGGCCCGGACGACGGCGGCGTCGTCGCGGTGCAGAACGAGTTCTCGCCGCGCTTCCGTGTCGACGCCGACGTCATCACGACGTGCGAGCAGCACGGCATCGCCTTCGTGCCGTGGTCGCCGTTCGGTGGCGCGGCGCAGGCGTCGGAGGTCGGGTCCCGCTACGCGGCCTTCGCCGAGGTCGCCGCCGCGCACGACGCGAGCGCCCAGCAGGTCGCCCTCGCGTGGCTGCTGTCCCTGTCGCCCGTCGTCGTGCCGATCCCCGGCAGCACCCGCCCGGCGACGATCACCGACTCGGCTGCGGCCGCCTCGCTCCGGCTGAGCGACGAGGAGCTCCGGCGCCTGTCGGCCACGGCGCCCGAGGGCTCCTCGCAGTACCCGGACGAGGAACCGGCGCCCCCGCTGCGCTGACCAGGTCCCGCAGGTCGACCGTCCGCACGTCCCGCACGACCTGCGTGCCGGCCACGAGGTCCCCGAGGCGGCGCCGGTCGGCGCGGCACGCGACGAGCACGGGACCGGCGAGCACGTCGAGGGGCAGGAACGCGGCCCGCACCGCCAGCGAGCCCGTACCCGCGGGCCGTCCGTGCCGGTCGACGACGCGCAGCCCCGTGCGGCGCATGCCCGCCGTCCGGCCGCCGTCGTGCGCGGGCCACAGGACCGTGACGGCGACGAGCACGGCGGCACCCGCGAGCAGCCACGCGGCGGACACCACCGCCGGGGGCGCCCCGGCCAGGAGCCCGGCGAGCCCGATGAGGCCCGTGAACGCGAGGAGCGCACCGAGCACCCCTGCGTCGACGACGGCGTGCGTCGCACGGCTCCGGAGCCCCACGGGCAGCAGCAGCGCGGACCGCAGTCCGGACGCCGATCCCAGGGGGTCGACGCCGGGGGTGGGGAGGTCGAAGGCCTCCGTCGTCATCACGCGCACCCTCCGACCGTAGGAGCGCCGGAGGCAGGGGGACGGCCGGTTCCACGGGTCTGTCCGAACGGGGGAGCCCGGACTGCCCGGAGTGCCCGGATGGTCGGTCGGGACGTGTGACACGCCCGTGACGGGGGTACACCCGTCGTGTCCGGACCTTTCCGCACAGCGACGTCCCGAGGAGGACACCGTGGCCGACTCCGAGAAGACCGAGAACACGATCGACAAGATGGCGGGCAAGGCCAAGGAGGGCCTCGGTCGCGTGAACGACGACGAGTCGATGGAGCGCGAGGGCAAGCGCGACCAGTCCGAGGCCGACCTCAAGCAGGCCGGCGAGAAGGCGAAGGACGCCTTCCGCCGCTGAGTGTCCTCGGGGCCGGGACCGGGCGACGCCCGTGGCTCCCGGCCCCGCGCGTCAGAAGTTGCCGCGGCGCTCCTGCTCGCGCTCGATCGCCTCGAACAGCGCCTGGAAGTTGCCCTTGCCGAATCCGAGGGAGCCGTGGCGCTCGATGATCTCGAAGAAGACGGTCGGGCGGTCGCCGATCGGCTTGGTGAAGATCTGGAGCAGGTACCCGTCCTCGTCGCGGTCGACGAGGATCCCGCGGCTCTGCAGCTCCTCGATCGGCACCCGGACCTCGCCGATCCGGGCCCGCAGCTCGGGGTCGGTGTAGTAGCTCTCCGGGGTGTCGAGGAACTGGATCCCGGCGGCACGCAGCCGGTCGACGGCGGCGAGGATGTCGTCGGTCGCGAGCGCGAGGTGCTGGGCGCCCGGGCCGCGGTAGAAGTCGAGGTACTCGTCGATCTGGCTGCGCTTCTTCCCGACGGCCGGCTCGTTGAGGGGGAACTTCACGCGGTGGTCGCCGCTGGCGACGACCTTGCTCATGAGCGCGGAGTACTCGGTGGCGATGTCGTCGCCGATGAACTCCGCCATGTTCGTGAACCCGAGGATGCGGTTGTAGAAGTCGACCCACTCGTCCATGCGGCCGAGCTCGACGTTGCCGACGACGTGGTCGAGCGCGGCGAACACCTGGGCGCCGGGGTCCGCGACGACCGGTGTGCGCGCCTCGTAGCCGGGCAGGTAGGCCCCGGTGTAGCGGGAGCGGTCGACGAGGGTGTGGACCGTGTCGCCGTACGTCGCGATCGCCGCGAGCCGGACGGTGCCGTGCTCGTCGACCTCGTCGTGCGGCTCCACGACGACGCGGGCGCCCTGGGCGCGGGCGTGCGCGATGCAGCGGTCGACGTCCGGCACCTCCAGGGCGATGTCCACGACCCCGTCGCCGTGCGCGCGGTGGTGGTCCGCGACCGGGCTGTCGGGGTCCACCGCGCCCTTGAGGACGAAGCGGACGGCGCCGGTGGTGAGCACGTACGCGTGGTGGTCGCGGTTCCCGGTCGTGGGCCCGGAGTACGCGACGAGCTCCATGCCGAAGACGTGCTGGTAGAAGAGCGCGGACTGCGTGGCGTTGCCGCACGCCCACACGATCGCGTCCCAGCCGGACACGGGGAACGGGTCGCGCGAGTCGTCGTACTCGACGAGGCCGACGAGCTGGCGCAGCTTCGCGGCGTCGAGGTGGGCGAGGCGCTCGGCGTCGGTGAGGGTCTGCTCGATGGTCATGGCGGGCTCCTTCGTCCGGTCGGGCAGGCGGTTCCTGGCTCCGATGACAGCGGACGGGGCGGGAGGTGGGCAACCGGCCGTCCCGCACTGGGCGGTGGGTCCACCAGCGACAGGACCCGGCGACACGTGCTGGGCGCTGTGACTAGGTTGTGAGCGTGGAGCTGGACGCCCTCGACGTCGCCCTGCTCGAGGCGATGCGCGCACAGCCGCGAGCCGGTGCCCTCGAGCTGTCCCGCCGGCTGGGGGTGGCGAGGGCGACGGTGCAGGCACGGGTGCAGCGGCTGGAGGACACGGGCGTCGTCACGGGGTACGGACCCGACGTCGACCTCGCGGCGGCCGGGTTCGGCGTCCGTGCCTTCGTCACCCTCGAGATCGCGCAGGGCGGTCTCGACGACGCCGTCCGCGACCTCGCCGCGGTGCCGGGGATCGTCGAGGCGCACGCCGTCACGGGGGTCGGGGACGTCATGTGCACCGTGGCCGCGGCGAGCCACGAGCAGCTGCAGGAGACCCTGCTCGCCATCAGCAGGTCCGCGGTCGTGGTCCGGTCGACGAGCGTGGTCGCCCTCTCGACCGTCGTCGCACCGCGGGTCCTGCCGCTGCTGCGCTCGGTCGAGCGGTCCTGGCCGTCGCGCGCGAACCCGCCCGCGGGATGAATCGGCCGGCGTCACCTTCCGGCGGCGGGCGGTGGCGAGCACAATCCGTGACGTGCGCATCTACGTCGCCTCGGCGATGGTCGGCGACCTCGTACCGCTGCTCGGCACGGGGGCGTTCGCAGGCGTCGTGACGACACCCTCCCTCCTCCAGCGGGCCGGTGTCCTGCGCGACGACGTGCCGCACCTCGTCGAGGAGCTCGTGGGCGCGGGTGCGCGGGAGGTGTGCGTCCCGGCGCGGGCGCGGGACCCCGAGGCGCTGCTGCGGGAGGCACGCCGGGTGGCGGCGGTCCACCCCGAGGTCACCGTCGCCGTCCCCGCCACCCGCGGCGGTCTCGCCGCCGCCGCGGCCATGGTCCGGGAGGGGCGCCCGGTGCTCGTGTCCGCCCTCCACCGGCCGGCCCAGCTGCTCGGCGCCGTCCACACCGGCTGCCGCTGGGTGGCCCCGACGGTCGCCGGGATCGACGACTCCGGGGTCGACGGCGTCGCGGAGGTGCTGCGCATGCAGGTGCTCCTCGACCGCGGTCGGCGCGGCGACCGCGCCGAGCGAGGCGCCTCGCCGGGCACGCACCTGCTCGCCGCCGACGTCCGGCAGGAGGAGCGGCTGCTCGCCCTCGCCGAGGCGGGCGTCGCCGCCGCGTCCGTCGACCCGGACCTCGCTGCCGCGCTGCTGCACGACGACCGCACGTCCGCGCTCGTCGACGCGATGGAGCGGGTGCCCGACCTGCCGTAGGCACCGGGGACCTTCGTCCCGCCCGTGACCGCCCGCGGGCGGGGAGCCTGGGAGGGAGGGCGCGGGCACCCCGGTCCGCGCCGGAGCGAGGGAGGTGGTCGCGGTGGCCGCGACTCAGGAGGACGTCACCCGCGTCGGGCTCGAGCACGGACCGGTGGTGGTCGGCGTCGACGGCTCGCCCGAGTCCTACCGCGCGCTCGACTGGGCCGCGGCGTACGCGAGGGACACCGACCGCGACCTGCGCCTGGTCCACGCCTACGGCGGGGGTGCGGCGGCCCTGCGCCTCGAGCTCGCCGCGCAGGGCGCGGAGGTCGGGCACACCCGCGAGGCCCAGCAGGTGCTCGAGACGGCGACCGGCTACGCCCGGAGCCTCGTCGGTGACCGGGTCGACGGCGCGCTGCACCTCGGCGGCGCCGCCGGCGCGCTGCGCGAGGAGTCCCGCAGCGCGGCCGTCGTGGTGGTCGGGTCCCGCGACCACGGCGGGCTCACGGGTCTGCTGCTCGGTGCGGTCGGTGTCCCGCTGAGCGCGCACGCCGCCTGCCCGGTCGTCGTGGTGCGCGGCCGCGAGCGGCAGGAGCCGAAGCCGGACGCCCCGGTCGTCGTGGGACTCGACGGCTCGGGTGAGTCCGGCGCGGCCGTCGGTTTCGCGATGGCCGAGGCGCAGCGCCTCGGCAGCCCCCTGACCGCCGTCCTCGCGTGGGACGAGCTGTGGATCGGCGCGCCGGAGCTCGCGGACCCGGTCCCGGACAAGCCGAGCCTGCAGGAGGCGGCGGTCCGGATGGTGTCGGAGACGATCGCCGGCTGGACCGAGCGGTACCCCGACGTCCGCGTCACGCGGGTCGTCGAGCGGGGCCACCCCGCACCGGTCCTGCTGCGGGAGGCGCAGGGCGCGCGGCTCGTCGTCGTCGGCTCCCGCGGCCGCGGCGGGTTCGGTGGCCTGCTCCTGGGCTCGACCAGCCAGACGCTGCTCCACCGCAGCCCGACGACCGTGGCGGTCGTGCGTCGCGCGTGAGGGCGCCGGGCCGGGGGCCGCGGCGCGCCCCCGGCCGGACCGTCACACGAAGCCGGTGGCGTCCCCCGCGCTGCGGGCACGTGCGAGGCAGTAGACGCCGAAGAGCGCGAAGCCGAGCCCGATCAGCGCGATGAGGTACGGCCCGAAGGGCGCGTCGCGCAGCGTCGAGAGGCCCTCGTCGAGGCCGCCCGCCTGCTCGCTGCTGCCGCGCAGGGCCGCGAGCAGGAACAGGACGCCGATCGTCGCGTAGGCGACGCCCTTGGCCGGGTACCCGACGCGGCCGCTGATGTCGACGACCTTGCGCGCCCGGCGGGACAGGTCGAGCGTCTCGACGTCCTCCATGTACTTGCGGCTGTAGCCCTTGTACACGTGGTAGCCGGCGACGACGAGGATCCCGACGCCGACCGCACCGACGAGCAGCTGCCCGGCCGGCAGCTGGAGGAGCCTCGCCGTCAGGGTCTCCTCCCCGGAGCCGCCGGAGGACCCGCCGCCGGAGGCGCCGGACAGGGCGAGCCGGACGGCGACGAAGGCGACGATGCCGTAGCCGACCGCGCGGCCGGCGGCCTTGGCCCGGCCCTTGCCTCCCGCGTCGTCGGGGTCGAGGACGGCCTCCATCGCCTGCCAGAGGACGAGGAGGACGAGCCCGAGCGCGATGGCCCAGATGAGGACCATCCCGAAGGGCTGCTGCGCGAGCTGACGCAGGGCGCCGCTCGTCGAGGCGTCCCCGCCGCCGCCGAAGGCGAGCCGGAAGATGAGGACGGCGAGGGCGACGTGGAAGACGCCGTAGACGACGTAGCCGTACCGACCGATGCGCTGCAGCGCGTCGACCTCGTCGGAGTCCTTGACGTCCTCGTAGGCCTCGCGGGCGTCGCCCGAGGCACCGGCAGGGGATGGGGTCATGACGCGGGACGGTACGCCGGACCGGCGCGAGCGCCAGCCGGCGCGAGCCCGGCCGGTGCGCGGGCGCCTCAGCCCAGCGGCTGGACGAGGACGTGCCGGCTCGGCGGCTCGTCGAGACGCACGGGGTTGCCCCCTGGTCGGCACACGAGGTGCGCTCCGTCGTCGGGTGCGACCTCGACCTCGGCGCCGGCGACGACCCCCGCCTCGACGAGCGCGACGAGGAGCGCCCGGGGGCTCTGGGCGGGCTCGCCGAGCCGGACGACGCGGTAGCGGCCCGGGCCCGACACCTCGCTGAGGGGCAGCTGCCCCTCGGCGGGGCCCAGCGGGTGGGTGCCGTCGGCCTGCGTGGGGATGGGGTTGCCGAAGGGCGAGGTGTCGGGGTCGCCGAGCAGCGAGACGAGCCGCTGCTCCACCCGGTCGGACACCACGTGCTCCCAGCGGCACGCCTCCTCGTGCGCGTGGTCGAGCTCGAGGCCGATGACGTCGACGAGGAGGCGCTCGACGAGGCGGTGCTTGCGCAGCACGCCCGTCGCGATCCGGCGCCCCTCCTCGGTGAGCTGGAGGCGGCGGTCGTCGGTGAGGTCGACGAGCCCGTCCCGGTGCATGCGCGCCACCGTCTGCGACACCGTGGGCCCGGAGTGCCCCAGCGCCTCGACGATGCGGGCGCGCATCGGCACGACGCCGTCCTCCTCCATCTCGAGCACGACCCGGAGGTACATCTCGGTCGTGTCGATGAGGTCGTGGCTCACGGGGGCATTCTGCCCCGGGGTCACCCCTCGTCGCGCGCGGCGACGGCGGTGTCGGGGTTGTCGGAGAAGACGCCGTCCACACCGAGGTCGAAGAACACCTCGTACTCCTCGAAGGCGAGGCCGTAGTCGTCCGGGGCCGTCCCGACGCGCAGGTCCGCCGGCAGGAACTGGTTCTCGTTGCGGAAGGTGTAGGGCACGACCTGCAGACCTGCCGCGTGGGCGCGGGCGACGACGTCGGTCGGGGCGCCGAGCGTGCCGTCGGCGGCACGGGGCACCAGGCGGTTCTTGTCCGGACCGATCCACTCCGCGTAGGTGGCGACCTCCGTCAGGCCCTCGTCGGTGAGGAGGTCGGCGTACGTCGTGGTCCCGCCCGCCTCGACGACGTCCCACGGCCGTCCGCTGCCGGCGACGAGCTGGACGAGCGGCACGCGGGTGCGCTCGTCGAGCTCGCGGAGGTTCGCGGTCTCGAAGGACTGCACGACGACGGGCGCCCCGGGCCGGTCGAGACCGGCCCGCCGCAGCGAGCGGACGAGGGGCTCCTCCATCGACAACCCGATGGAGTCGAAGTACGACGGGTGCTTCGTCTCCGGCGCCACCCCGATCGTGCGGCCGGTGCGGCGGCTCTCCGCCTTCGCCAGCGCGAGCACCTCGTCGAAGGTGGGCACGAGGTAGCGACCGTCGTAGAGGGTGTTCTCCTGACGCGTGGCGGGGATGCGCTCGACGGCGCGCAGCGTCCGCAGCTCCGCCAGCGTGAAGTCCTCGGTGAACCAGCCCGTGTACTGCACCCCGTCCACGGTCTTCGTCGTCCGCCGCTCGGCGAACTCCGGGTGGTCCGCGACGTCGGTCGTGCCGCTGATCTCGTTCTCGTGCCGCGCGACCAGCACGCCGTCCTTGGTCGGCACGAGGTCCGGCTCGATGTAGTCCGCGCCCATCGCCACGGCGAGGCGGTAGGCCTCGAGCGTGTGCTCGGGGCGGTAGCCGCTGGCGCCGCGGTGGCCGAAGACGAGGGCTTCGGTGGCCTCGGCCGGTCGGGCGCGCTCCCCAGCCGCCGCGACAGGCTGCGTCGACCGCTCCGACGGTCCGGCGGGTGCGACGGCTGCCACCGCGGCGAGCACGGCCGGCGCGGCGAGCGTGGCGGCGACGGTGAGGGTGGTGGCGGTCGTGACGGAGCGGGGCACGGCGATCTCCTCGGGCGACGGTCGGTCGGACGAGGGGAGCGAAGCGGGCGGAGCGGACAGGCCGGGCAACGCGACGTAGACCGGTGGTGAACCGTCGGTGAACACTCGTGACCTCCGCGGCGACGCCAAGTTAGGTTAGCCTCACCGACAAGCGATCCGAGGCAGCGACGAAATGAGGAGGTGCGCGTGACGACGACGACGACCCGTCCGGCCGGTCCGGTCGCGGCACCCGCCGCCCGCCGCGGCCTCCTGCCCTCGGTCACCGGTCGGGCCGCCGGCCTGCTCGGTCTCGTCGCGGGGCTCGCGGTGCTCTGCCTCCTCAGCCTCGCCGTGGGGTCCAAGCCCATCCCGCTCGACACGGTGCTGCAGTCGCTCACGACGTACGACCCCGCGCAGGAGGACCACGTCATCGTGCAGTCCCTGCGGGTCCCCCGCACCGTCGTCGCCCTGCTCGTCGGCGTGGGGCTCGGGCTCGCGGGGACCGTCATGCAGGGCCTCACCCGCAACCCGCTCGCCGACCCCGGCATCCTCGGCGTCTCCGCCGGCGCCGCGCTCGCGGTGGTCGTCGGGATCTTCGCCTTCGGTGTCGGTTCCGTCACCGGTCACGTGTGGTTCGCCTTCGCCGGGGCGGCGGTGACGTCGGTGGTCGTCTACGGCCTGGGCGCGATGGGGCGCGACGGTGCGACGCCGGTGAAGCTCGCCCTCGCCGGAGCGGCCGTCACCGCCTTCCTCGTGTCCGTCACGACGACGTTCCTCCTGCTCGACAGCGCCACCCTCGACCAGTACCGCTTCTGGGCGGTGGGGTCCGTGGCGGGCCGCGGCCTCGACGTCGCCGCGCAGGTGGCCCCCTTCCTCGCCGTCGGTGCCGTCGTCGCCCTGCTGTCCGGGCGGGCCCTGAACGCCCTCGCCCTCGGCGACGACGTCGCGCGCTCCCTCGGTGCCCGCGTCGGGCTCACGCGCGTCACCGCGGCCGTCGCCGTCGTCCTGCTCGTCGGCGCCGCCACCGCCGCCGCCGGGCCCATCGCGTTCGTCGGGCTCACCGTGCCGCACGTGGCCCGCGCGCTCACCGGCCCCGACTACCGCTGGGTCCTCGCGTACTCCGCCGGGCTCGCCCCCGCCCTCCTGCTCGCGGCCGACGTGCTCGGCCGGGTCGTCGCGCGTCCCGGCGAGCTCCAGGTCGGCATCGTCACGGCCGTCGTCGGTGCCCCGGTCTTCATCGCCCTCGTCCGCCGACGCACCCTCGCGCAGGTGTGAGCATGGCGACCACCACGATCGAGCGAGCCGCGCGGACCACGACGGCGGCGGACGTCGCCGCAGTCGTCGCCGGCGTCCGCCGCAGCCGTACCACCGGTCGCGGCCGCGCCGTCGTCGTCGGTGTCCTGCTCGCCCTCGGCTGCGCCGTCACGTTCGCGGTCTCGCTCGTCACGGGCGAGTTCGCCCTGCCGCTGCGGGATGTCGCGGCCGCGCTGGTGGGGCGGGGTGGTGACGACGCCGCCTTCGTCGTCGGCACGCTCCGCCTGCCGCGTGCCCTCACCGCCGTCCTGGTCGGCGTCGCGTTCGCGCTCGGCGGGGTCGTCTTCCAGAGCCTCGCGCGCAACCCGCTCGCGAGCCCCGACGTCATCGGCGTCAGCGCCGGGTCGACCGTCGCGGCCGTCGCCGTCCTCGTCGCGGGCACCGCGCTCGGCGTGAGCGTCGACCAGTCCCTCGTCGCTCCCGCGGCGTTCCTCGGCGGCCTCCTCACGACCACCGCCATCTACCTGCTCGCCTACCGGCGCGGCCTCTCGGCCTACCGGCTCGTCCTCGTCGGCATCGCCGTGGCCGCCATGTTGAACGCCGTCACGAGCTACCTCCTCACGCGCGCGGAGATCACCGACGCCCAGCGGGCGTTCGTCTGGCTCACGGGCTCGCTCAACGGCCGGGGGTGGGACGAGGTGCAGGTGCTCGCCGTCGCCCTCGCCGTGCTGGTGCCGGCCCTGCTCGCGCTCGCCCCCCGGCTCCGCGCCCTGCAGCTGGGCGACGACACCGCCCGCGGCGTCGGCGTCCGGGTCGAGGCGTCGCGCGCCGCGCTCGTCGTGGTCGCCGTCGCGTGCGTGTCCGTCGCGACGGCCGTCGCCGGGCCCGTCGCCTTCGTCGCCTTCGTCGCGGGACCCGTGGCCCGGCGTCTCGTCGGCGCGCCCCTCACGATGGTCCCCGCCGCGCTCACCGGAGCGCTCCTCGTCCTGCTCTCGGACCTCGTCGCGCGCACCGCGCTCGCCCCCACCGAGCTGCCCGTCGGCATCGTCACCGGTCTCGTCGGTGCGCCGTACCTGCTGTGGCTGCTCGCCCGTGCCAACCGTGTCGGAAGGACCGGCTGATGACGCTCCTGCACGCCGCCCCCCGCTCGCGCGCCGTGCCCGTGGCGGCCCGGCTCGCCGCCGAGGGGCTGTCGCTCGGCTACGACGGCCGTCGGGTCGTCGACGGGCTCGACGTCCGCATCCCCACCGGTCGCATCACGTGCGTGGTCGGCGCGAACGCGTGCGGCAAGTCGACGCTCCTGCGCGGCCTCGCTCGCCTGCTGCGGCCGGAGACCGGCCGCGTCGTGCTCGACGGCGGCGACATCGCCCGCATGCGCACACGAGAGGTCGCGACCCGCCTCGGCATCCTCCCGCAGCAGCCGGTCGCGCCGGACGGCATCGCCGTCGCCGACCTCGTCGCCCGCGGCCGCTTCCCCCACCAGTCGTGGCTGCGGCCGTGGGGTCGTGACGACGACGCCGCCGTCGCGGCCGCGCTGCTCGCCACCGGCACCGCCGACCTCGTCGACCGCCACGTCGACGAGCTGTCCGGCGGGCAGCGCCAGCGGGTGTGGATCGCGATGGCGCTCGCCCAGGGCACCGACCTCCTCCTCCTCGACGAGCCGACGACGTTCCTCGACCTCGCCCACCAGGTGGAGGTCCTCGACCTGCTCGCCGACCTCAACGAGCAGGAGGGGCGGACGGTCGTCCTCGTGCTCCACGACCTCAACCAGGCCGCCCGCTACAGCCACCACCTCGTCGCGATGAAGCACGGTCGCGTCGTCGCGGAGGGGACCCCGGCCGAGGTCGTCACCGAGGAGCTCGTCGCCGACGTGTTCGGGCTCCGGTCCCGGGTCGTGCCGGACCCCGTCACCGGCACCCCGATGGTCGTGCCCCTGGGGCGCCGCGGCGGCCGCGTGCTCGCTACCGAGGTCGGGGAGACGGACTCGTGACGCTGGCACCCGAGCGCGCGCACCGGAGCGCGACCGAGCCCCTGCTCGCCGCGCCCACCCCTCGCGCGTGGCTCGACGAGCACCTCCACGCCCACCTCGCCCGCCACGACGGGCCCGACGCCGACTCCCACCGCTGGGTGACGTACGGCGAGCTGCTCGACGGCGGCCTGGCGCGGCTCCACGCGGAGGTCCACGCCCGCGAGGGCGGCACGACGCAGATGGTGGCGAAGTGGGTCGTCACGTGGACGGCCGGTCGCGTCGCGGACGTCGTCGGCTTCGTCCTCGCGGCGGGCGGTGCCGGCCTGCTCGCCGACACCGTCGGCGTCGGTGGTGACGGCCTGCGCTGGCGGCAGGACCCCGAGGGGTGGGCGGACCGGCTCGACGTGCGCGGCGCCACGCTCCTCGTGACGCCGGAGCACCCGTGGGCCCGGCTCGCGGATGTCCCCGTCCCGCCCGGACAGCACCGGGTGGAGCTGGTCGCGGACGAGGCCGAGCTCGTGACGCGGACCGTCGACGCGCTCGTGCGCGCCGTCCGCCCCCTCGTCGACGCCGTCCGCGGCCTGGCCCGCGTCGGCGCCCGTGCGCTGTGGGCCGAGGTCGCCGACGAGGTCGGCATGGCGACGCTCTACCAGCCGCAGCTGCCCGTCCGTGACGACGCCGTGGCGCGGCTGCAAGCGGCGTTGCAGGCGCCGGGCGCCCCCTGGCGCGTCAGCCCGAGCGTCCGCACCGTGTCGACGTCGTGGGGGCGGGCCTACCTCGGCCAGAAGGGCGGCTGCTGCCTCGCGTACCAGCGTCCCGACCCCGACCCGGTCCCCGACGAGGAGATGACCGACGCCCTGCGCGAGTACCACGCCCGCTTCCCGCCGGAGCGGGGGACCAAGCGCGTGTGCACCACGTGCTCGCTACGCGACCCCGCCGGCTGTGCGGAGCGACAGCTGTGGTGGCTGGAGAAGTCCCTGGCCACCTGACCGTCCGTCCCAGCCCCATGACCCCGGCTTCTCGCCGCCCGGGGGCTGCTGCCTCCTGCCCACCTGCACCCGAGGAGAACCCGTGACACCTCCCGTCGACCGACGGCGACCCCGGCCGGCTCACGCTGCGCTCGCCCTCGCTGCCCCTCTCCTGCTCACGGCCTGCGGGTCGACCACCGCCGATGACGACGCCTCGGCCGGCGCGGCGGCCTCGCCGGGGGCCAGCGCGGCCACGTTCGCCTTCGAGCACTCCGCGGGCACCACCGACGTGCCCCTCGACCCGCAGCGCATCGTGACGACGACCGACCAGAACGCCCTGCTCCCGCTCCTGGAGCTCGGCGTCACGCCCGTCGCCAGTGCCGGGCTCGTCGGGGACGACGGTGAGCAGTCGTTCCGGCGCGTCGAGGGCTACGACACGAGCGGCGTCGAGTTCGTCGGCGCCTACGGCGAGCCGAACCTCGAGGCCGTCGCCGCGCAGCGACCCGACCTCATCGTCGGCTACGAGTTCGACGAGACGTACGAGGAGTACTCGCAGATGGCGCCGACCGTCCTCGTGCAGATCTTCGACCGGCCCCTGACCGAGGCGCTCCTCGACATCGGCAGGCTCGTCGGCGAGGAGGACCAGGCGCAGCAGCGGCTCGAGGGGTACGAGGCGCGCATCGCCGACCTGCAGCAGCAGCTGGAGCCCGTCCGCGACGAGCTGAGCGTCTCCGTCCTCACCACCGGCGACGCGGGCCAGTTCTACCGGGGTGACGACGGCCAGGCCGTCGGCACCGTCATGGCCGACCTCGACCTGCTGCGGCCCGACCCCCAGTCGCAGCCGTACGAGAGCGGCGAGTACAGCCTCGAGCAGGTCCCGGCGCACGACGCGGACGTCGTCGTCGTCCTCGACTTCTCCGGCGAGGCCGGCGACCCGACGCTGCAGGCGTTCCTCGACGCGCCGCTCGTGCAGGGACTCGCCGCCTCGCAGGCCGACCAGCTCCACGTCGTCGACGGAACGGCCACCGTCGGCGCCGCCTGGGGGAAGATGGCCGCCTTCCTCGACGAGCTCGAGCGCGTCCTCGTCACCGAGCAGCCCGACCCCGACGTCGTCGCCGAGTGAGCGACGGTCCCACCACCCCGTCCGAGGAGGACCTGTGCGACCCCGCACGACCCTGACCCTGCCCGCTGCCCTGGGCCTCGCTCTCGCCCTCGCCGCCTGCGGCGGCACGGCCGCCCCCGAGGCCACTCCCGCCCCCGCCACCGTCGACCCCGGTCCCACGGTCGACGCCGAGGCCACCGACGCCGGCAGCCGCGCCGTCGAGCACGCCATGGGCACCACCGAGGTGCCTGCGGACGTCGAGCGGGTCGTCGTGCTCGACACGGGCGAGCTCGACGCCGTCGTGTCCCTCGGGGTGACGCCCGTGGGTGCCGTCACGACCGACGTCTCGGAGTCCCTCGTCGAGTACCTCGAACCCGCCCTCGAGGACACCGAGCCGGTCGGCACCATCGGCGAGCCGAACCTCGAGGCGATCGCGGCGCTGCAGCCCGACCTCGTCCTGTCCAACACGGTCCGCCACGAGGACCTCTACGACGAGCTGTCGGCGATCGCGCCGACCGTCATGGCCGGCGACGTCGGCGACTCGTGGAAGGAGACCCTCCGGCTCGCGGCCGAGGCGCTCGGTGAGACGGAGCGGGCCGAGCAGCTGCTCGCCGCGTACGAGTCCCGCGCCGCGGAGGTCGGTGAGGACGTGAGCGGCGGTGACCCCGCGTCGGTCGAGGTCAGCGTCGTGCGCTTCCTGCCCGGGCAGGTGCGCCTCTACACGCCGACGTCCTTCATCGGGACCGTGCTCGCCGACACCGGCCTCGCGCGCCCGGCCGCGCAACGGGAGGGCGACACGTTCGTCGAGGCCGGTCAGGAGACGATCGCCGCCGCGGACGGCGACGTCGTCTTCTACGCCGCCTACGGCGACCCCGCTGACACCGACCTCGCCGCCGTCACCGGCGGACCGCTGTGGGGCGGGCTCGACGCGGTCGAGCGCGGCGACGTCCACGAGGTGCCCGACGACACGTGGTTCCTCGGCATCGGCGTGACGGCCGCGAACCTCGTCCTCGACGACCTCGAGGCCACGCTCGGCGCGCGCTGAGCCGCGCCGCCGCTCGGCGGGGCGGGATCGGGCGGCGTCCGGCGCGACCGGACCAATCCGCCCCGCCGCCCGTGCCGGACCCCTTCCTGACCGCCCGCCCCGCGCGGGACTCGTCAGACGAAGGGACACCACGATGCTCCGCACCCGACTCGCCGTCGCCGCCCCCGCGGCCGGCGCCGCCGCCCTGCTCCTCGCCGCCGCCCCGGCACTGGCCTCCGGCACGAACGGCTCCGCCCAGGCGGACCTCGCGCCCCTCAACGACTCCGGGGGCACCGGCTCGGCCATGGTCCAGGTGGACGGCACCACCCTCGAGTTCACGCTCGCGGCCTCCGGCCTGCTCGCCGACGCGCCCCACGCCGCCCACATCCACTACGGCGAGGACGCCATGGGCCAGTGCCCCACCGCCGACGCCGACGAGGACGGCGACGGGTTCCTCACCACGAGCGAGGGCGCGCCCTTCTACGGCGGCATCGTCGTGTCACTCACCACCGAGGGCGACACCTCGCCCGACTCCGGCCTGGCCGTCGACCGCTTCGGTGTGGGCGACGACATCAGCTACTCGCGCGGCGACGTCGAGGTGAGCGCCGAGGTCGCCGAGGACATCCTCTCCGGTGAGGCCGTCGTCGTCGTCCACGGTGTCGACCACGACGGCGACGGCGCGTACTCCGAGGGCGAGCGCGGCGCGTCCGACCTCGACCCGTCGCTGCCCGGTGAGGCCACCGACCCCGCGCTGTGCGGTGTCCTCCAGGCCTCGCAGATGACCGAGATGCCGGCCGGTGGCGTCGACACCGGTGAGGCGGAGGCGGCCGGGCGCAACATCGCGCTCGCGGCCGGTGGGGCGCTCGCGCTCGCCGGTGGCGCCTACCTCGTCGCCCGTCGCCGCACGGCGGACGACAGCTGATGACGGCGGACGCCGGGCGGCGCGGCGAGGACCGCGCCGCCCGGCGTCCCGGCCGCACCGTGGCCGTGACCGCGCTCGCCGTGGTGCTCGTCGTGACGGGCGCCGCCGCGCTGGTCGTCGGGCTCGTCGGCCGGGACGCCGAAGCGCCGCCCGCGGTACCCGCGGGCGGGATCGCCGCGCCCCGCCCCGCGCCGGACGCGCTGCCGACCGAGCCGGCACCCACCACCGCGGCGCCCACCGCCCCCGCCTCACCGGTCGCACCGTCGGCTCGGACGTCGACGGCCCCGAGCGCGATCCGGGCGCCCGACCCCGCGGCCGCCCCCGTCGCCGTGCGGATCCCCACCATCGACGTCGACTCCGACCTCCTCCACCTCGGCCTGCAGCCCGACGGCCGGCTGGCCGTCCCGGAGGGCCCCGACTTCGACACCGCCGCGTGGTTCGACGGCTCCCCGCGACCCGGCGACGTCGGACCGGCCGTCCTCCTCGGCCACGTCAGCAGCCGGGCACGCGGCCCCTCGGTCTTCCACGACCTCGGCGACCTACGCCCCGGCGACCGCGTCGACGTCGAGCGGGCGGACGGCACCACGGCGACCTTCGAGGTCTACGAGCTCCAGCAGTTCCCGAAGGACTCCTTCCCCACGCTCGCCGTCTACGGCAACACCGCAGGCCCGGAGCTCCGGCTCATCACGTGCGGCGGGACGATCGCGGAGAGCACGGGCCGGTTCGAGGACAACGTCGTCGTCTTCGCCCGGCAGGTGTGACGTGGGCGGCGCCGTGGCGGTCCTCCCGCGGGTCCCCGTGCGTCGCGGCGACGACCGCGTCCGGAGCCGGGCCGCGGCCCTCGTCGTCGCGGCATCAGGGGTCGCCCTGGTCGTCGGTGCGCTCGGCCTCGCGGTCGGCGGCGGTGCCCCGGTCCCCGCCTCCGCCGGACTGCCCGACGCGGGTCCGGTGACGGGGTGGGCGAGGTCGGGAGTGGCTCTCGCGACCCGCGTCGTCGCCGTCGTGCTGGTCGGGGAGCTCGTCGTCGCGGGCCTGCTCGCGCGCGCGGCGCCCGGCGGACCGCCGGCCGTCACACGCCGGGCGCTCGCCGCCGTCCCAGCGCTCGCGGCCGCGTGGTGCGGCCTCGAGCTGCTGCGGCTGCCGCTCACCGCGAGCGCCCTGCTCGCCGTGCCCGTCCACCGGGTCCCGCCGGGTGCCCTGCTCGACGTGGCCGCGCTGCCCGTCGCCCGGCCCGCGCTCGCGGCCGCGCTCGTCCTGGGGGTCACCGCCCTCGTGGCGGCCCGGGCACGGAGCGCCCGGCACGCCCGGCTCCTGCTCGTCCCGGTGCTCATGGCCGCGGTGCTCCCGGTGGTCGGCGGGCACGGCGCGGGAGGCGACGGCCACGGCGGGGTGGTGTGGCTGCTCGCGGCGCACGTCGTCGCGGCCGCGGTGTGGGTGGGCGGCGTGGTCGGGCTCCTGCGGCACCGCGCCTGGCTCACCGACCCGGTGTCGGCGGCGACCCGGTTCTCCCACCTGGCCGTCGGCTGCGTCGGCGTCGTCGTCGGGAGCGGCGTGGCGTCCGTGCCCGTCCTCACGGGCGCCGGGGTCGGCGGCGGCACCGGTGGGCTCGGCGCTCTCGGTGTGCTCGGCTCCGGGTGGGGCGCCCTGCTCCTGTCGAAGGTCGCGCTCCTGGCCGTGCTCGTCGCTCTCGGGTGGTGGCACCGGCGCACCACCCTCCCGCTGCTGCGCCAGGGCCGCCCGGGCGCCTTCCGCCGCCTCCTCGGGGTGGAGGTCGTCGTCATGGCGGCGACCATCGGGGCCGCGGTCGCCCTCGCGGCCTCGCCGCCGCCCGCGGTGACCGACGCCCCGGCGGCCACGACCCCGACGGCACCGACGGCACCGGCGCCCGCGGCCCCGGCGCCCGCGGCCCCGGTGCCCGCGGCCCCGGTGCCCGCGGCCGAGGAGCCGGCCGAGGAGCTGCTGGCGGACATGAGCGGCCACGACCACGGCGACCTGTCCGTCGGGGTGCTCGTCGACGACGACCGGTTCCACGTCGGGTCCGTCGCCAGCGCCGGCGGCCCCGTGACGGTCTACAACCAGAGCACCACCGAGGTGACCCTGACGGCCGCCGACGGGTCGTTCGACGTCGTCGTCCCCGGTCGCACCCTCACGACGTTCACCGCACCCGGCCCGGGGGAGCACCGCTTCACGAGCCGCCACGACCCGGCGTTCGCCGACGTGCTGGTCGTGCGCGGCGACCCCTGACCCGCCCCGGTCGCACGGACTTGCCCGCCGACACCCGCCCCGGCAGCCTTGACAGTCTGACACCGGGACAGGACACCGGGACAGGACGGAACCAGGCACGAGGAGGGGCCGATGCCGACCCGCACGCCCTGGTGGGCGTCGCTCGAGCGGCCCTGGACCTCGCTGGTCCTGCCGCTGGCGCTGATCGCCGCCATCCTCGTCGCCGACGAGGTCGAGGGGCCCAAGACGGCCTACGTCGGCGTGCTCGTCGCGGTGCCGATGCTGTCCGCGGTCTTCGGGTCGCCGCTCACCGCGGTCGTCACGGGGGCCAGCGCCCTCGTCGCGGCGGGGCTGTACGGCCTGCAGGCCGACGACGGTCAGGTGACGGCGCAGCTCGCCCGGCTCGTCGTCATCGCCGTCCTCACGGTCTTCGCTGCCGGTGCGGCCGGGCAGCGCCTGCGGTCGGAGCGGCGGCTCGCCCGCGCCTCCCAGGTCGTGGCGGCCATGACGGACGCCGTCATCCGACCGCTGCCGCCGCGCGTGGGCGGGCTCGAGGTCACGGCGCGCTACGTCGGGGCGGACGCGGAGGCCGACGTGGGGGGCGACTTCTACGAGGTGCTCGACACCCGCTTCGGCGTGCGGGTCGTCCTCGGCGACGTCCGCGGCAAGGGCCTCGCCGCCGTGCGGCTCGCGAACTACACCCTCGGCGCCTTCCGCGACGCCGCCCGCCGCGAGCCGGACCTGCGCGAGGTCGTCCGCGCCCTCGAGGTCCTCGTCGCCACCGAGGGCCAGACGGAGGACTTCGTCACCGCCGTCGTCCTCGAGATCTCCCCGGCCGGCGTCCGCGGCGTCACGTGCGGTCACCCGCAGCCGCAGGTGCTGGCCGGGGTCGGCGCGCGCGAGGGCACGCTCCCGGTCGACGTCCCCCTCGGGCTCGGTGCCGGGACCGTCGCGCCGCGACCGCTGCGACTCGGGGGGTCCGTCCGCCCGCACGCGCTGCTGCTCCACTCCGACGGCGTGACGGAGGCCCGCGCGCGGGACGGTCGCTTCCTCGACCTCCCGGCGGCGCTGCGCCCGACCGCCCCGCTCCCCGGGGACGTCGTCCTCGACTCGCTGCTCGCGGCCGTCCGCTCCCACGCCGCCGGTCGGCTGCGTGACGACGTCGCCATGCTGTGGGTCGAGGTGCCCGCCGCCACGGCCGACGGGACGGACGCCCCGACAGCCGCCACGGCCTCCGGGCCGACCGGGCCGACCGGGCCGACCGGGCCGACCGTGCCGGTCCAGTCCCCGGCCGACGCGCGCTCCTGACGGCAGCAGGGCGACCTCGTGACGCGGTCGCCCGGCCCTCCTGACCCGTGACCGGGACGTCGCGTCGCCGAGTGGGACGTTTGCGGGCTCAGCGCGCCCCCGTGACCCCGAGAACGTCCCAGTCGCCGCTCGGACGTCCCAGTCGCCGGCCGTCACCCGCCCGCCGCAGCCGCCGTCCGCTCGCCGGTCTGGACCGCCCACATCGCGGCGTAGGCCCCGCCCCGGGAGACGAGCTCGTCGTGCGTGCCGGCCTCGGCGACCCGGCCGCCGTCGAGCACCCAGATGCGGTGCGCGTCGCGGACGGTGGAGAGCCGGTGGGCGACCATCAGGGTGCTGCGACCGGCGGTGACGCGGGCCAGCGAGCGCTGGATCGCGGCCTCGGTGTCGTTGTCGACGGCGCTCGTCGCCTCGTCGAGCACGAGCAGGGCCGGGTCGCGCAGGAGCGCCCGCGCGAGGGCGAGGCGCTGCCGCTGCCCGCCGGACAGCGTCGCGCCGCGCTCGCCGACGACAGTGGCGTAGCCGTCGGGCAGCGCCTCGACGAAGTCGTGCGCCTCCGCGGCACGGGCCGCCGCGACCACCGCCTCGTCGCTCGCGTCGGGCCGGCCGTACGCGATGTTGTCGCGCACGCTGCCCCGGAACAGGAAGACGTCCTGGCTCACGTAGCCGATGGAGCCTCGCAGCGCCTCCCACGACAGCTCCCGCACGTCGACCCCGTCGAGGAGCACCTGGCCCGAGCGTGGGTCCTGGAAGCGCAGGACGAGCCGCAGCAGGGTCGACTTGCCCGCGCCGGTCGGACCGACGACCGCGTGGACCTCTCCAGGGGGCACCTCGAGGTCGAGGCCGCGGAGCACGTCGGGGCCGTCGTCGTAGCCGGCGCGCACGTCGCGCAGGGTGACCCCGCCGCGGACGGGCGCCGGCAGGGAGCGCGCGCCGGGCACGACGCGGGCTCGCTCGCGCAGCAGCCCGAGCACGCGGCGCGCGGACGCCATGCCCCGCTGGTAGAGGTCGAGCATCTCCCCGACGTCGGTGAGCGGCCACAGCAGCCGCTGCGTCATGAAGACGAGCACCGAGTACAGGCCGACCTCGAGCTCACCCCGCAGGGCCGCCCAACCCCCGAGGAGCAGGGTCGTCGTGAACCCCGCGAGGATCGCCATGCGGATGAGCGGCACGAACGCCGCCGAGCTGCGGATCGCCCGGGTGTTGGCGCTGCGGTAGGCGAGCGAGGCCCGGGCGACGCGCGCGGTCTCGCGGTCCTCCGCCGTGAACGCCCGGATCGTCGGCAGGCCCCCGAGGTTGGCGGCGAGGGTCCCGCTGAGGGCGCCGTTGGTCCGCCTCACCTCCGCGTACAACGGGCGCAGGCGCTGCTGGAACCACAGCGACCCCACGACGATGACGGGGATCGGCAGGAACGCGAGGACGGTCAGCGTCCACGAGCTCGCTGCGAAGACGGCCCCCACGAGGACGACGTTGAGGACGACCTGGATGACGCGGGGCGCGCCGACGTCGAGGAAGCGCTCGAGCTGGTTGACGTCGTCGTTGAGGACGGCGAGCGTGCCCCCGGTCGTGCGTGCCTCGTGCCACGTGAGGTCGAGGGACTGCACGTGGGCGTACGCCTCGGTCCGCAGGTCGTGCTCGACCGCCTGGGCGAGGCCGCGCCACAGCACCTGAGCCGCGTAGTCGGTCGCCGACTCCAGCACCCACACGACGACGTTGACGCCCGCGAGCACGGCGAGCTGCGTGAACCGGTCCTCGACGCCGAGGACGGCCGCGACGAGCGAGTCGTCGCCGCGCACGACGACGTCGATAGCGGCGCCGATGACGAGCTCGGGCACGACGTCCATCACCTTGTTGACGACCGACATCGCGACGGCGAGGACGAGGCGCGGCCGGTAGGCGCGGTACCGGGACCACAGCTCGCGCAGGGGGTGGCGGGGCGGGTTCACGACCGAAGGATCGCGCACGCGCCCCCGTCGCGGAGATTGCTCGCGCTCGCGTTGCTTTTTCGAGTGAGGTGAGCCTAACCTCGACGGGTGACCGCGTACCGACCCGCCGACCGCGTCCGCTCCGCCCTCGCCGCGGCCGGCTCGGTGCACGTGTCGTGGGCGGCCGGCTCCGCCACGCTCGACGGGCCGGTCTGCGTCGCCGAGGACGGCGACGTGGTCCTGGCCGCCGACGGCCCGCTCGGCGCGCTCGGTCCGCTCCCCGGGCGGGAGGCGTCGAGCGGGACCGGTGACGTGGTGCTCCGGGTGACGGACCTCGCCCCGCTCGCGCTGCGCGGTCGCGTGCGGGGGAGCGCGGAGCTCGTGACGCGCGTGACGGCGGTCGACGGGACCGCCCGCCACGGGCTCCGGCTGCGACCCCACGCCGTGCGGTGGACCTCCGTCCCGCGACCGGGGCAGCGCCGCCGGCCCACGGTCGACGTCGACCCCGCGGACTACCGCGCCGCCCGCCCGGACCCGCTCGCGGCGGAGGAGGCCGACCTGCTCCTCGGGCTCGCGGCCGCCCCCGGCGCGGTCGCGGCGCTGGCCGCGCACCTGCCGGCCTGCGTCGCCGTGTCCCCCGAGCGGGTGCCGGTACCGGTGCGGCTCGACCGGCACGGGGTCGTGCTGCGGGTCGAGGGGGCGGGTCGGTCGGTCGACGCCAGGCTCGCGTTCCGCCACGACGCCGCCACTCCCGCGCTGGCGTGGGCGGCGCTCGACGACCTCCTCGCCCGCGTCTGACGCCCTGCCCTCCGCGGGGGGCAGCACGTGCGATCCGTCACGTTTGTCCGCCCCTTCGCCGGGTACCTCGCTGACGTCCCGGGCCGACGGCCCAGACACGCAGACGAGAGGACACCATGGACACGATCACCCGCAGCATCGAGGTCGACGTCCCCCTCCAGGTCGCCTACGACCAGTGGACGCAGTTCGAGGACTTCCCCCAGTTCATGGGCGCGGTCGAGTCGATCCAGCAGCTGTCCGACACGCGCACCCACTGGGAGACGAAGATCGCAGGGGTGAGCCGCGACTTCGACGCGGAGATCCTCGTGCAGGAGCCCGACCAGGGCGTCTCCTGGCGCAGCGTCGACGGCCCGACCCATGCCGGGCGTGTGACCTTCTCCCCTCTGACGGACAACCGCACCGAGGTCACCCTCGCGATGGACTGGGAGCCCGAGGGCGCGGTCGAGAAGGCCGGCGACGCCCTCGGCCTCGTCGAGGGCCAGGTGAAGAAGGACCTCGAGAGCTTCAAGCGCTTCATCGAGGAGCGCGGCACCGCCACCGGCGCCTGGCGCGGTGAGGTCCAGAGCGGGTCCACCGGCCCCCTCTGACCCGCAGCGCCCGCGCGACCCCCAGATCGGTCGAGCCCCGCCCCGGCCTCCCCCCTCGGGTGCGGGGCTCGACCTCGTCCGCCGTCAGTCCGCCGTCAGTCCGCCGTCAGTCCGGCGGCTCGGCCCCGTCGGCGCGCCTGTCGTCCTGCCGAGGGTTCTCCGGGTACAGCTCCTCCGGCAGCGGGTCCACCTGGTCGCCCGTGACCTGGGCGGGCTCCACGTCGGGCTCGCGCGACACCGGGTCGGCCTCCGGCGGGTAGGGGCGGGCGGTGTCCTGCGGGGCTCGGGGAACCGGCTCGAACGAGCCGCCCTCGTGGCGGGGGACGTCGGCGGTGGCCATAGGGGATCTCCTCACGGGTCGTGACGGTCCGTGGCCGGCGCGCGGTGCGCAGGACCACGTCGCGCAGGTACCCGGCGATCCGGCGAACCATTCCCGCCGTGCCCGGTTCACGGGGTTTGGTCTCGACACGAACGTGGGATGCCGATAGACATGCACCACTGCTCCGGGTTTCGACAGACCCCGGGGCCGGCGCTCTAGACCACCGGCGCCACCGCCAGCGACGCAAGGAGCTGGAGCATGACTGTCACCGTTCTCGTGGGGCCCACCGGACGACGTCCGCTCGGCGCCACCGCCCGGAGCCTCGCCGATGCCGCGGAGCTCGCCACCCGTCTGCGCGAGCGTGGCCGCGACGTGCGGCTCGTCAGCGCACTCGAGCCGACCGCGCTGCAGCACGACGACGCCGCGCCCGCCGCGGCGCTCGTCGACGCCGACATCTTCGAACCCGCCCCCGCGGGCGCCCAGCGCCACGACGGGATCTCCGCCGCCGGGCCGATCGCGCGACGCCTCGCGCAGGAGGCGCCGGAGGGGACCGTCCACGCCGTCGGCTGGCGAGCCGCCGCGGTCGCCGCGACCGCTCGGGCGAGCACGGGTACGCCCGTCGTCGCCCACGCCGACCAGCTCCCCTCCTGGCCGGGTGACGACCGGCTCGACGGCTCCGTCCTCGGCCGGCTCGGCTGGGCCGCGCTCGCCGCGGCCGACGCCGTCCTCGTGGAGAACGAGTGGGCCCGCGGGGTCGCCACCCAGCGCGGCGTCCCGAAGCCGACCCTCCACGTCGCCAACCCGGGCCTCAGCAGTCCCACCGACCTCGACCCGGTGGTGGTGCCCGCGGACGGTGGCGTCGTCGTGCTGTCCGTCGGCGACCCCGCCGACGTCGGCGCGCTGCGCCCCGTCGCCGAGGCGGTGCTCCACCACCCCGGCGCGCGGCTCGTCGTCGGTCGGACCACGGGCCTGGACGAGGCCACCGCCGGGGTCGTCAAGGAGCGGCTCCGCACGCTGCCGGTCGTCCGCCGGCTCGGCACGCGCTGCGTCGTCGAGCGGCGGCCCGCCGACCTGGTCTGCCCGGAGGCGCACCTCGTCGTCGATGTCTCCACGCAGCCCGGCCGGGGTCTCGGCGTCCTCGCCGCGATGGCCGCCTGCCGCGCGGTCGTCGTCTCCGGCACGGGAGGTGCCGACGAGATGGTCGTCGACCGCGTCACCGGCCTCGTCGTCGAGCCGCGCGACCGCACCGGCACCCGGGCGGCGGTCGCCGACCTCCTGTCGGACGCGTTCCGGCTCGAAGCCTACGGGCTCGCCGGGCACGAGCGCGTCGGCGCCACGTACGCCCCCGACCGGTTCGTCGACACCGTCGTCGGGCTCCACGACGACCTCAGCGACCGGCGCACCGGTCCGGCGCAGGAGGTCCTCGCGTGACCGCCGCGACGCAGGACCGGACCCACGACCGCGCGAGGGAGCGCTCGGAGGAGCGTGCCGCCGCCCGTGCGGAGGTCGAGGCGCGCACCCACGAGCTGTTCGAGCGGATCGCTCGCTGCGAGTGCGAGGAGCAGCGGCGGCTGCTGCAGGAGGAGGTCGTGCTCCTCAACCTGCCCTCGGCCCGCGCGCTCGCGATGCGGTACCGCGACCGCGGCGTGCCGGTCGACGACCTCGTCCAGGTCGCCTCCCTCGGTCTCGTCAAGGCCGCGCAGGGCTACGACGCGGAGCGCGGCACGGACTTCATGGCCTACGCGGCGCCGACGGTGACGGGCGAGGTGAAGCGCTACTTCCGCGACACCGGGTGGGCGGTGCGACCGCCGCGGCGGGTGCAGGAGCTGCGGGCGCAGGTCGCCACCGCGACGCAGCGCCTCGCCGCCGACCTCGGCCGCTCCGCCACGGTGGCGGAGGTCGCGGCGGAGCTCGGGGTCGGGCAGGAGGACGTCGTGGAGGCGCTGGTGTCCGGCAACGGCTACACGACGGCGTCCCTCGACGCCCCTCCGGGCGACGACCCCGGCACGACGTGGGCCGACACCGTCTCCGACGGCGAGCCCGAGCAGTCGCGGGTCGCGGACCGGGTCGCGCTCGAGCGGCTCCTCGCCCGTCTGCCCGCGCGCGACCGGCACATCCTGTCGCTACGCTTCTTCGCCGAGAGGACCCAGTCGGAGATCGGCGAGCAGATCGGGGTCACCCAGATGCAGGTGTCGCGCCTGCTCTCACGCGCACTCGCCCGGCTGCGCGCGGAGATGGAGCACGAGAACCAGGAGACGGGCGCCGGCTGACGGCGCCCCTCGACCCGGGGATGGTGCAGGACCGTCCCGCGCCGGTGGGGCCTCGGCCCCCGGGTGACGGGCGCGGTCCGCTCCCTCCCGAACGTCCGGGGGGTCGACCGGAGCGACCGCTGGGCGGGGTCCACGTGCTCGTCGTCGGCGGCGAGCGGGGTCTCGGACGGTCGCTGGTGGCGGCCTTCGCCCGGGCGGGCGCGGACGTCGCCGTCGCGTACGACGACGCCCGGGCGGGGTCGCACGACGACGCACGGGCGGCGGAGGACGACGTCACCCGGGCGGGGCGCGCCGGTCTCCTGCTGCCCACGGACCTCACCGACCCGCAGCGCTGCGCGACGGTCGTCGCGGACACCGTCGAGCACCTGGGCGGGCTCGACGTGCTCGTCCACGCCGTGACGGGCGCCTCCGCCGCCCCGACGCTCGCCGACGTCCGGCCCGACACGTGGCACCGGACGTGGTCGCTGCTCGTCGGCTCCGTCGTCCACCTCGTGCACGCCGCCGCCCCCCACCTGACCGGTGGCGGCCGGGTCCTGCTCACCGCGGAGGCGCCCGGGGCGACGGTGAGCGCCGTGCCGCCGCTCGACCTCGCCGCCGCCGGGGGCGCGGTCCTCGCGCTCGGGCACTCCCTCGCCCGCTCGCTGGAGGCGTCGGGCACCGGCGTCGTGTGCGTCGTGCCGCTGGAGGGGACCGACCGGGCCGAGGTGGCCGCGACGTACGTCCGGCTCGCCGCCCGCAGCGGCACCGGTGCGGTGGACGCGGTCCTCGCGGGGCGTCCCGTCCCCCTCTGAGGACGCGCCGGAGCTCAGGCGGCGGGCGCCGTGCCGTCGACGACCTGCCGTGCCACGTCCCGCAGCTTGACGTTGCTGCGACGGCTCAGCGCGACGAGCCGCGCGAAGGCCTGGTCGGCCGTCAGGCCCTCCCGACCCATGAGGACGCCCTTCGCCTGCTCGATGACCGCCCGCGAGGCGAGGGCCTCGCGGAGCTGGTCGCCGAGCTCGACGAGGCCCGCCCGCTCCTGCGTCGCCCGGACGACGGCGACCACGGCGCTCACGAGCAGGTCCGCGACCCGCCGGTCCCGGTCACCGAAGGCGGCGACGTCGCGGGAGTAGATGTTGAGGACGCCGAGCGACTCCCGGTCCGAGCGCAGCGGCAGACCGAGCACCGAGACGGCACCGACGGGCGCGGCGAGCTCCGCGAACCGCGGCCAGCGGGCGTCCTCCCGCAGGTTGCCGGTGTCCTGGGCCCGACCGGTGCGGAAGGCCCGCAGGCAGGGGCCGTCCCCGGCCTGCAGCTGGGCGCCGTCCACGGCCTGGGCGAACGCGGAGTCCGTGGCCTGTGCGGTGGGTGCCTCCGGCGCGCCGAGCGTCACGCTCACCCCGTCGCACGCCGGCAGCGCGCGCTCGACGAGGAGCGCGGCGCGGGCGAGCAGACGCCGCGCGTCGTTCTCCACCTCCAGGGGCAGCCGGCACATCTCCGTGAAGGCCTCGGCCGTCCGCAGGTCGTCGTCGTGGTCCGGCCCGGTGCGGCCGTGGCCCCCGACCCACGTCAGGGTGCCGTCACCGGCGCGGTCGGCGCTGGCGACGACGTCGAGCGGCGTCTCGCGGCCCTCCGCGTCCTTCAGCCGCAGGGACAGCTGCTGGGGGGCGTCGACCTCACGCGCGAGCCGGACGACCTCGCGGAGGCGGGCCGCGTCCCCCTCGGCGACGAGCTCCTCGAACGGGCGCTCGAGCAGCTCGTCGCGCCTGCGACCCACGAGGGTCCAGGCAGCGCCGTTGAGCTCGAGCACGAGCCCGTCGACGTCGGTGAGCACGACGGGAACCGGCAGCGCCTGGACGAGGGAGCGCCGCCACGCGCCCGGGTGCTCCCGGGTCGCGAGGAGCCCGTCGAGCTGCCGCTGCTGCGCGAGCAGGTCGAGCCGGTGCGGCTCGGGGCCGTCGTCCGGCGCGGCCTCCGTCCGGCCTCCTGCTGCCACCGACGCATGGTGCCAGCGGGGGTTTGGTGTGTCGACCGCGGGGGTAGTCGGTGCGCAGGGGAGAGGCGAGGTGAGCGGTCGTGGGCGCGAGCGACACGGAGGCGGAGGAGGCGCGGCCGGACAAGCGCATCGAGGCGCAGCGCCGGACGCACCGGCGTGAGGGTCGGCAGCTGCGCGTCGGCGAGAGCCGCGACGAGACCGAGGCGGAACGGCTCGACCGCAACTACAACGAGCTGCTCCAGGAGCTGCGCGTCACGCAGACCGGCACCCAGATCCTCTTCGCCTTCCTCCTCACCATCGCGTTCACGCGCGTGTTCGCGGACTCCGACCGCTTCACGCACGTCGTGTACTCGATGACGCTCGTCGCGTGCGCCGTCGCGACCGCGTTCCTCATCGCGCCCGTCGCCCTCCACCGCACGCTCTTCCGGCGCGGGCTCAAGGAGGACATCGTCGTGTGGTCGAACCGCTTCGCGATCGTCGGCGTGTACGTCCTGCTCGGCGCGGTCCTCGGCGCGCTCGTGCTCGCCCTCGACGTCGTCCTCACCCGCGGCACGGCGATCACGATCTCGGCGGCCGTCGCGACCCTCACGGTCGGGTTGTGGGTCGTCCTGCCGGTGACCGTCCGCGTCCGCGAGCGCTGAGCCGCCTCACGCCGTTCGCGCACCCGCGCACCACGTGCCGCGCACCTCGACGGCGTGCAGGTCGCGGGCGTCGACGGCGTGGGGGTCGGCCGACAGCCGGACGAGGTCGGCCTCGGCGCCGGGGCGCAGCACGCCCCGGTCGTCGGCGAACGCCTGGTAGGCGCTGCCCCGGCTGTACGCGTCGAGCGCCGTCGCCACGTCGAGGCGCTCGGCCGGCACGAACGGTGCACGGGCCGGTTCGTCGACGGGCCGCCGGGTCACGGCGACCTGGATCCCCTCGAGCGGGACGTGGCTCGTCACGGGCCAGTCCGACCCGAACGACACGTGGGCGCCGCTGCGCACGAGGGAGGCGAGCGGGTACTGCCGGGCGGTGCGGACCGGCCCGAGACGCGGCGCGGTGAGGTCGCGCTGGACGGGGTCCCAGGCCGCCCAGAGCGGCTCGCAGTTCGCGACGACGCCGAGCGCGGCGAGACGGGGCAGGTCGGCGGGGTCGACGAGCTGGACGTGGGCCAGCACCGCGCGCCGCGCGGGCAGCGGGCCCCGCGGGCGCAGCGACTCCAGGGCGTCCAGACCGAGCCGGACCGCGGCGTCCCCGATGACGTGGAGGTGCGGCCGGAAGCCCGCCGCGGCGTACGCGGCGAGGGCCGCCCGCAGCTCCGGGCCCGACCACACCGGCAGGCCCCACCCCTCGGCGGGCCGGACGGCGGGGCCGCGCCCCGGGTGGGGGCACGCGCACGCGGCGCGGTCCCCGGGCAGCGGCAGGTAGGGCTCGAGCAGCGTCGCGGTGCCGCCCTCGAGCACCCCGTCGACGAACACCTTGACCGTGCGGGCGGTGAGGCGGGGGTGGGCGAGGCGGGCGACGTCGGCCGCGGCGTCCCGCACGAGCGGCAGCTGCTCGCGCCAGCGGTCGGGGTCGAGGCGGATCGCGAGGTCGACGCGGGCGGCGAGCCGGTCCTGCCGGGCGGCCTCGAGCCACGCGGGCACGGTGTCGAGCTCGACCCACGCCTCCTGCAGCCACGTGACGCCACTCGCCGCCAGCGTCGCGGTCGCCTCCGCCACGGCGGCGACCCGCTCGGCGTCCGTCCGGGCCGGCAGGTGGGCGCGGACGAGGTCGCAGGCGTCCCACTCCCGCAGCGTCCCGAGCGGGCTGCCGTCGGCGCGGCGCACGATCCGGCCCCCCGCCGGCTCGGGCGTGGCGGCGTCGATGCCGCACCGGCGCAGCGCCTCGCTGTTGACCCACATCGTGTGGTGGTCCGTGGCGTCGAGCACGACCGGCCGGTCCGGCACGGCCGCGTCGAGGAGCCGGGCGTCGAGGTCCCCGCCCGGCGCGAGCACCGGGTCGTAGCGGCCGCCCACCACCCAGTCCGCGTCCGCGTGTGCCGCCGCCCACCGGGCGACCTCGGCGACGACGGCCTCGACGCTGCGCAGCCCCGACACCCGCGGACCCAGCCGCTCGAGGCCGGCGAAGAGGGCGTGGACGTGACCGTCGCCGAACGCGGGCAGCAGGGCGTCGCCGGCGAGGTCGACGACCTCGGCGCCCGGGGCCGTGCGCAGGGCGAGGGCGGCGTCGTCGAGCGCGACGACCCGGTCGCCGCGCACGGCGAGAGCAGTCGAGGGCGCGAGCCCCGCGCCGGGCCGGACCGTGCCACCGGCGAAGACGGTCACGGCGACGGCGCTCACGGGCGCACGCTAGCCCTCCTGGCTGCCTTCCCGGCTGCCTTCCTCGCTGCGCTCCTGGGCGGTCGGGCACGGCGGGAGGTCGCGGACGGCGGGGCCGTCGAGGACCTGCCCGTCGGGAGCGAACCGCGAGCCGTGGAGGGGGCAGTCCCACGAGCGCTCCGCGTCGTTCCACGACACGACCCCACCGAGGTGGGTGCAGACCGCCGAGCGCTCGTGCGTCGTGCCGTCGACGGTGCTGATGCCGCACGGCACGCGACCCTTCTGGCGGCGCACCTCGCCGCCGCCCTCGACGGGCGCGGCGCCGTGGTCGGCGGTGCGCGCCGCCCGCGCCCAGCCGGCGGCGAGGTGGAGACCGACACCCGCGTTCATCGGCGCGGCACCGACGGCCTGGCTCAGCGCGGTCGGGCGCCACGGCGTCCACGGCCACGTCGCGGATCCACCCGAGCGTGCGGCGAGGACGCCCTCGGCGAGCTGCAGCGCCGCGGCGGTGCCACCCGTCATGCCCCACTTGGCGAACCCACCGGCCCCGAGCACCCGCTCGCTGCCGGGGACGAGGGGCCCGACCCACGGCAGCCGGTCCGCCGTCGTGTAGTCCTGTGCCGCCCACGCGCCGGTGACGTCGACGACGTCGAAGTGCTGCCGGGCCCAGCGGTCGAGCTCGGCGAGGCGGTCCGAGGTCGCGCCGCCGCGACCCGTGACGTGGCCCTGCCCCCCGACGAGCACCTCCTCGGGCGCGGTCGCGGTGCGCAGCGAGCGGGTGGGGGAGTCGACCGACAGGTACATGCCGCGCGGGGCGGGGCCGGCGAGTCGCGCGCTCAGACACCACGAGCGGTGCGGCTCCGATCGCGCGAACAGGACGCTGCGGTCGAGGAACGGCAGGAGCGTCGCCACGACGACCCGCTCGGCGGCGATCCGGAACGGCGCCCCGCGCCACGTCCCCTCCAGCCGCACGGGGTTGCCGACGTGCACGTCGGTCACCCGCGCGCCGCTCACGAGCCGGACGCAGCCCTCGTCCGCCCCGCCGCACGCCTCCCGCAGCAGGTGCTCGAGGTAGCGGACGGGGTGGATCTGCAGCTGGTCGGCGACGCGCACCAGCCCCGTGACGTCGAACGGCAGCTCGTCGGCGACGTCGTGCCACGTGGAGGCCACTCCCGTGGCGGCGAGTGCCTCGGCCTCCTTCTCCAGGGTCCGTCGCCCCGAGTCGCCGGTGGCGTACACGTGGTTGTCGCGGATCTCCCCGGTGCCCCGGGCGGCGGCCACCTCGGCCCGCACCCAGTCGAGGGCGCGGCTGCTCTCCTCCACGTACCGGGCGGCGCCCTCGTCGCCGTGCCGGCCGCGCACCTCCTGCAGGTGGCTGCCCTGGAGCAGCGACACCTTGCCGCTCGTGCCGCCGGTCGTGCCCGCACCGGGCTCCCGTGCCTCGAGGAGCACGACGTCGACGCCGGACCGGCGCAGGAGCACCGCCGTCGTGAGCCCGGTGATGCCCGCGCCGACGACGACGACCGGCGCGGACCCCGGCACGGGGGCGTCGGGGTCGTGCCCCTCGAGGGAGTCGGTCAGGCGCACCTCCCCCCACACGCGTCCGGTGGCGCGGGTCGTGCGGACGGGACGGTCGGCCGCTGTCATGCGGCGGGGGTACCCGCAGGTGTCTCCGACCATGCGGGCGAGCGGACGACGAGCACGGCGCACGGCGTCTGGTGCAGCACCGCCCGGCTCACCGACCCCAGCAGCAGCGCGTGGAGACCACCGTGGCCCTTCGAGCCGACGACGAGCAGCCGGGCGGCGCCGGCCTTGCGGCGCAGCACCTCGGCGGCGGGGTCCGCCTCCACCTGCACGTCGACCGACGCCAGCGACTCGACGCCGGCCTGCTCGACGAGCCGGGCGAGCAGGCGCCGGACGTCCGCGACCCGCTGCCGCTCGGCCGCGACGGCGAGGCCGTCCGGCTCCACGCGGGTGGGCAGCGGCGGCACGGCGGAGACGACCTGCAGCGAGGTGCCCTGGCGGGCGGCCTCGGCGCGGGCGTGCGCGAGCACGCTCCACGACGCCGCGGAGCCGTCGACGCCCGCCACGACCGCACCGTCGTGGCGGGCGTCGCGGGGCACCACGAGCACCGGGCACGGCGCGTGGGTCGCGACACCCGTGCTCGTCGAGCCGAGGAGCCACCGCTCCACCCGGCCCTGCCCGCGCGTCCCGACGACGAGCAGGTCGTCCGGGCGTGCGAGCTGCAGGAGGACCGAGCTCGGCGTGCCGGCGGCGACGTGCTGGGACACGTCCCCCAGCGGCAGGTGCTCGACCGCGCTCGCCATCGCGTCGGCGGCGTGGCCGCGGGCCAGGGCCTCGATCTCCGGGTAGAGCTCGTACGCGAACGCGACGGGCTCGGCGGCCGTCACCACGACGAGCGGAGCCTCCGCCCAGCCGGCGCGGGCGACGGCCTCGCGCAGCGCCGCGCGGGACTCGGGCGAGCCGTCGTAGCCGACGACGACACGACGCGGTCGCACGTCGAGGGGCAGGTGCCCGCCCGGGACGGGGAGCGGGTCGACGAGCGTGCTCATGAGCGGGGGCTCCCCTCGGTCGTGGCGTGCGGGGCGGGGTCGAGGACGTCCGCCAGGGGGCGCCGTGGCGGGATGCGCACGTCGACGAGCGGGCGGCCGAGCCGCAGCACGAGCTGCGCGTGACCCGGCAGGCCCGCGAGGGCGCTCACGTCGTCGCGGGTGACCCGCTGCTGCGTGGCCTGGTCCGCGAAGGTCGCGACGACACCGGCCGCCGTCGCCTCGAGCCACACCCGCTCGAGCGCCAGGCCGGCGACGGCGTGGTCCCGGCGGCCGTCGCCCGGTGTCATGAGCACCACCGTCGTGCTCGCCTCGACCTCGTCCCGGACCGGGGAGCCGGTGAGGCGGGACACGTGCCCGACCTCACGGACGATGGAGTCGGTCGGGTACGGCGTGGTGCCGAGGGACGCGAGGAGGATCCCGTCCGTGGGGTGCGGCTCGTGGTGGCCGCGCGGCGGGCGCAGCCACGACCGCGTCTCGGCGAGCAGGCGGGGGTTGCGCTCCTGCTCGTGCGCGGCCCGGACGAGGAGCCGGGCGAGCCGGTGGCGGCCGAGGTCGTCGAGCACCACGAGGCGGGCGCCGACGTCGGCGGCCACCGCCCGCAGCGCGTCGAGGAGCTCGGGGCCGAGGTCGCCGCGGGCGTGCAGCCGCCGGTGGGTGCGCCGCACGGCCACGGCCCGGGCGAGCGCCCGGTCCCACTCCGTCGCCTCCCGCGGTCCCGTGACGAGGACGTCGGCGACGGCCGCCGCGCGGGGTCCGTCGGGCAGCAGCCGGGTGCTCGTGCGGACGCCGAGGCCGGCGGCCGCGATCGCGGCGTTCGCGGCCGCGGCCCCGCACGAGATGGTGCGGAGCCGGGCGTCCGGGTCGAGCACCGGCAGCGCGCGCGCGTCGTCGACCGCGACGCGCAGGCCGTCGGGCAGGCGTCGCAGGACCCACGGCTGGGTGTTGTGGACCGACGGCGCCCACCGCGCCGCCTCGGCCATCGCCTCGACGACGGCGTCCGCGGCGTCGACGTCGGTCGTCCCCCTCGGGCTGGTCGTGCTGATCACGTCGTCCACCTCCGTGCGGCTGCCCCTCGTCCCAGGGTGCGCCGGGGGGGCGCGACCCCCCAGGGACCTAGGTCCCGCGCAGGGGGAGCGCGACGAGCCGTACGTCGTCGAGGACACCGTCGCGGACGGTCGCGGTCACGTACGTGCACCGCGGCTGCCGGCGCCGGTCCGTGGGGGAGCCCGGGTTGAGCAGGCGCAGACCGGACGGCGTCACGGTGTCCCACGGGATGTGGCTGTGGCCGAAGACGAGGACGTCCGCAGGGTCCGGCGAGCCGGCACCGAACCGGGCGTCGCAGCGGGTCTCGCGGCCCGCCGCGGCCCCGGTCTCGTGGACGACGGCGACCCGGAGCCCCGCCAGGTCGGCGCGTGCGGCCTCGGGCAGCCGCGCCCGCAGCGCGGGTCCGTCGTTGTTGCCGTGGACGGCGACGAGCCGGCGGGCCCGCTCCGCCATCTCGTCGAGCAGGCCGACGTCCACCCAGTCACCGGCGTGGACGACGACGTCGGCGGAGGCGACGGCGTCCCACACCTCGTCCGGCAGCCGTCGTGCCCGCGCAGGGACGTGCGTGTCGGCGAGGAGCAGGAGGCGCACGGTGGTCAGCTCCTGCCGAGGGCCCTCACCCGGTCGACGAGCTGCTCCCCGGCGACGTCGAGGAACCCGTGCGCGTCCGGGCCGACGTCCATCAGCACGAGGCGGTCGTACCCCGCCTCGACGTACGGCCGGGCCTGCTCGACGTGCGCGTCGAGGTCGGGGCCGCACGAGAACTGCCCGCGGACGTCGTCGAGGGTGACCGTGCCGCTGGCGGCGTCGAAGTTGACGGGGTTCGGCAGCTCCGCCATCACCTTCCAGCCCGACAGCGTCCACCGGGACGTGCGGTGCGCCTCCTCGGCGGCTGCCTCCTCGCTCGCGCCGTAGGCGAGCGGGACCTCGGCGTAGGCCGGGCCGGTGCCCCCGGCCTCGCGGAAGGTCTCGAGCAGCGACGCCTCGGGCTCGGTGACGAAGAGCCCGTCGCCCTTGTCGGCGGCGAGCCGTGCCGCCTGGGGTCCGCCCGCGGCGACGGCGATCGGGACAGGGGTCTCCGGCAGGTCGAAGACGCGGGCGTCCTCGAGCGTGAGGTACTGCCCGTCGTACGACTGGTAGCCGCCCTCGAAGAGCCGGTGGATGATCTCCAGCGCCTCCACGAGCATGCGGTGGCGGACGCCGACGGACGGCCACCCCCCGCCGACGACGTGCTCGTTGAGCCGCTCCCCCGCGCCGATGCCGAGCGTGAACCGCCCGTCGGACAGCAGTGCGGTGGTCGCGGCCGCCTGGGCGACGACCGCCGGGTGGTACCGGATGATCGGGCACGTGACGCCGGTCGCGAGGCCGATGCGTTCCGTGCGCGCCGCGAGCGTGCCGAGCATCGTCCACGTGAAGCCGCTGTGCCCCTGCTCCTCCAGCCACGGGTGGTAGTGGTCGCTGAGCTCGACGAAGTCGAAGCCCGCCTGCTCGGCGTGGACCCCCAGCTCGACGATCTCCTTCGGGTCGTGACCCTCGGTCGCGAGCTTGTAGCCGACCTGCATGCCGTCGTCCTTCCCTCGTGTGCCTCCGCACGGGGTACCCGGCCCCGGCCGGTCCCACGCGTCCCGCAGCCGACGGGTCGGCGGGCGCGTGCGGACCCCTCCCGCCGTGGGTATGAACACCTGCATGGTCGACGCCGTCCTCGCCGCGACGGGGGTGCTCGGACTGACCGTGGCCGCGCTGTCGGGGCGGCTGCGGCGCCTGCCCGTGTCCACCGCCGTGCTCGGCCTGCTCGCCGGGGTCCTGCTCGGTCCGGCGGTCCTCGGCGTCGTCGACCTCGGCACCGTCCTCGACCGGCACCCGCTCGTGCTCGAGCTCACCCGCGTGCTGCTCGCCGTGTCCGTCATGGGTGTCGCGCTGCGGTTCCCCCTCGCGGAGCTGCGCCGCCTCGCGTGGCCGTCAGCGCTCCTCGTCCTCGTCGCCATGCCGATCATGGCGTTGTCGACGGCGGCCGTCGCCTGGCTCACCCTCGGCGCCGGTCTGTCGGTCTCGCTCCTCGTCGGCGCGGCGCTGTGCCCCACCGACCCCGTCCTCGCGACGAGCGCCGTCACGGGCAAGGAGGCGGAGCGCACGCTGCCGCTGCGGGAGCGTGTGCTCGTCTCGGCGGAGTCCGGGGCCAACGACGGCCTCGCCCTGCCGGTCGTGCTCGTCGCCCTCGGGGTCGCCGCCGGCCCCCTCGCCGGCGACGGGCTCGCACCCGTCGGGGAGGCGGTGGCGCGCTCGCTCGTCGAGGTGGTGGGGGGCGTGCTGCTCGGTGCGGTCGCAGGTTGGCTCGGCGCCCGGGCGCTGCGCGCGGGCGAGGCCCACGGCGCGAGCGAGCCGGGCCCCACACTGTTCTTCACCCTGCTGCTCGGACTCGCGGTCCTCGGGGCCGGCGGCCTGCTCCACGTCGCCGACGTCCTCGCGGTCTTCGTCGCCGGGCTCACGTTCAACCTCGTCTCGACGGGCACCGAGCGGGACAACGCCATCCCGGTCGACGAGAGCGTCGACAGGTTCGGGCTCCTGCCGGTGTTCCTGCTCGTCGGGGCGCTGCTGCCGTGGCGGGAGTGGGCGGAGCTCGGGTGGCGGGGCGTCGCCCTCGTGGTGGGCGTCCTGCTGCTGCGCCGGCTGCCGGTCGTGCTGCTGCTGCGGCGCCCGCTCGGGCTGTCGTGGGCGGGAGCCGGCTACGTCGGCTGGTTCGGTCCCGTCGGCGTGAGCGCGCTCCTCTACCTCACGCTGGAGGCCGAGCGCCTCGGCAGGCAGGAGACGGTGCTGGCCGCCGGGGTGCTCGTCGTGGCGGCGAGCACCGTCGTCTCCGGTGTCAGCGTCCCGATCGGCCTCCGCTGGTACCGGCGTGTCGCAGGCCCGCCAGCGCGGAGCCGTCTCCCTTCTGCTGGTGGGTGACGACGCTCATCGACCCGTCGCTCTCGAGGACGACGGCCGCGACCTCGTCGAGGCCCCCGACCCCGCTCGACCGGGCGGCCTGCAGGACGTCCTGCCGGGTCACCCGCTGCTCCCGCAGCGCGTCCTCGAGGACCTCGCCGTCGTCGACGAGCAGCGTCGGCGACGCCGTCACGACCCAGCGACCCTTCGGCAGCAGACGCGACGACCACGCGACGACGACCTGCAGGAGCGCGAGCAGGGCGAGGGCCGTGACCCCCTCGGCGAGCGCGATCTCCGTCGACAGGAGGATGGAGGCGAGGGTCGAGCCGAACGCGACGGTGACGACGAGGTCGAACGCGTTGAGCTTCGACAGCGTCCGCTTCCCCGCGAGCCGCAGGATGACGACGAGGGACACGTAGGCGGCCGCCCCCACGAGGACGGTCCGGCCGATGGTGGACCAGGAGTCGAACCACATGTCCCCACCCGTACCCGGTGGGTGACACGAGGAACTACCTGCGGTCCCGGGTGCGACGGACGGTCCGTGCGGCCAGAGTGGGCCCTCGTGACGGCGACGCCCCCGACGGACAGGCCGACGAGCTGGCTGCAGGACGCGCTGCTCTACGAGATCTACCCCCAGTCCTTCGCCGACTCCGACGGCGACGGGGTCGGCGACCTGAGGGGCGTCCTCGCCCACCTCGACCACCTGCAGTGGCTGGGCGTCGACGCGATCTGGTTCAACCCGCTGTTCGCCTCGCCCTTCCGCGACGCCGGGTACGACGTGGCGGACTACCTGCGCGTCGCCCCGCGCTACGGGACGAACGAGGACCTCGACGCGGTCGTCGCGGCCGCCCGCGATCGCGGCATCCACGTGCTCCTCGACCTGGTCGCCGGCCACACCTCGGACGAGCACGAGTGGTTCCAGGAGGCGCTGCGCGCGGAGGACGCGGACCCCGCGCACGACCGCTACATCTGGGCGCCGGAGCGGGACGAGCCCGGCGAGGAGTGGGTGCCGAGCCCCGGTCCGCGTCGCGGCTGGTACCTCAAGAACTTCTACGACTCCCAGCCGGCGCTCAACTTCGGCTACCGGGACCCGGACCCGACCAAGCCGTGGCAGCAGCCGGTCGACGCCCCCGGCCCGCAGGCGAACCGGCAGGCCCTGAAGGACGTCATGCGGTTCTGGTTCGAGCGCGGGGTCATGGGGTTCCGGGTCGACATGGCGTTCTCCCTCGTGAAGGACGACCCCGGGTACGTCGCCACGACGGCGCTGTGGCGGGACCTGCGGGCGTGGCTCGACGCCGAGTGGCCCGACCGCGTGATCGTGCCGGAGGGCGTCGAGCCGCGGGAGCCGGAGCCGCCGGCCTTCCACGGGGACTTCGCCCTCGTCATCCACGCGATGCACAGCTCGCTGTTCGACAACGGCGGTTCCGGGCGCAAGCCGTGGTGGGAGCCGCGGCCGCCGTTCTTCGACGCCGACGCGCGAGGGTCCCTCGACGTGTTCCTCCAGGAGTGGGAGGAGCACCGCGCCCACTTCGGTGACGACCGGCCGCTCCTGCTCGCGACCGCCGACCACGACTACGCGCGCCTGCGCGTGGGGGACCGGCCGACCGAGCAGCTGCCGGCGGCGTTCGCGTTCCTCCTCACGTGGGGGACGACGCCGTCGGTGTACTACGGCGACGAGATCGGCCAGCGCACCCTCGTCGACGCCCCCGAGACCGAGGGGAGCGTGTGCCACCCCGGCTTCTACGACCGGGCCGCGTGCCGCACCCCGATGCAGTGGGAGCCCGGCCCCGGGGCGGGGTTCTCGACCGCGGACCCGCAGCGGTTCTACCTCCCGGTGGACACCGCGGCGGACCGTCCCGACGTCGCGACGCAGGCGGCCGAGGAGACGTCGCTGCTCCACACCGTGCGTCGCCTCGTGGCGCTGCGCCGGGAGGTGGCGGCGCTGCGCGTCGGCCCGAGCACGCGCGTGCTCCACCGCGACTACCCGCTCGTGTACGAGCGCGGCGGGTCGCACGTCGTCGTCGTGAACCCCGCCCGTCGCGGCTACGACGTCGTGGTGCCCGAGGCGACCGGCGCGCGGCTGCTCCTCGGTGACGGGGTCAGCGCCGACGGGGACCGCGTCCACGTCGACGGCTTCGGCTGGGCGGTCCTCGAGACGCGCTCGTAGTGCAGGAGGACCGCGAGCACCCGCCGGTTGAGGTCGGGTGAGGGGTCGAGGTCGAGCTTGCGGAACACGTGCGCCGTCGTCGCCTCGACCGTCCGCTCGCTGACGAACAGCCGGCGCGCGATGCCCGCGTTCGACAGCCCGGCGGCCATGAGGTCGAGGACCTCGCGCTCGCGGCGCGTCAGTCGACCGAGCGCCTCGCCGACGTCGTCGACGGGGCACACCTGGTGCCTCGGGATCGGTGCAGCCATCGTCCTCGCCCCCTGTGGGTGACCGGACCGTCGCAGGCGCGCAGCGTCGTGGCGGTGGTGACAGCGGTCATCCTGCCAGGGCGCGCACGCAGCGTCACGAGATTTGTCAGGTCGGCCCCCTTCGCCCCGTCGGTCGTCGTCAGGGAGTCACGTCGAGGTGGTGACGGCGGCGGCGGTCGTCGCTGTCAGCACCGCCGTCTGCATGGCCTGCACGGAGGACCGCACGGCGTCCGCGGCCCATGCCCCGTCGGCGACGGCCTTCGCGCGCGACCTCGCGGTGCGGCGCTGCTCGCGGTCGAGGTCGGGCAGCACGGTGTGGGCGCGGTCGAGGGCCCGCAGGAGCGCGACGAGGGCACTCGTCCGCTCGTCCGACGCGAGGCCGGTCACGAGCACGTCGCGGAGCCGCTGCCGGACCGCGTCCTCGTGCTCGGAGTCCTCGGCCGGCCAGCGCGTCTGCGGGAAGAGGCCGAGGACGCGGTTCTCCTCGCGGCGCAGGATGCCGCGCTCCACCAGCCGGTCGAGCAGCCGCGGCCGCAGCTCCTTCCCGAGCCGCGACACGAGGTCCTGCGGCGTGCGGGACCTCTCCGCGACGGTCCCGAGCGCGGAGTCGAGGACGGGGTCGTCGAACGGGGCGGCGTCCACCACGCGCACGAGCTTCTGCCGGAGCAGCCGCCCGCTCTCCTCGACGTCCACCCGCTCGGCGAGCGCGAGCTCGAGCAGGAGCCCACCCCCGACGGCCGCGTCGAGGGTCGAGCCGTCGAGCGAGCTCCGTCCGGACTCGTCGTCGAGCACGAGCAGCAGCAGGTCGTCCGCGATGGTGAGCACCGCTCGACGGTAGCCAGCGGACCCGGCCGCCAGCGAGCAGGCGACCGCAGGGGCGTGGTGTGCGAGCGTGGGGGCGATGCCCGCCCCCACGCCGACGTCCGTCCTGCGGCGACGGCTCGTGCGGCGGCGGGTGACGGTCGTGGTCGGAGCGGTCCTCGCCCTCCTCCTCGGTGCCTGCAGCGGGCGACCGACCCTCGACGGGCCCGCCGGGGGGCCCGCAGGAACGACGCCGTCCGCCGCGGCCACGGTGACCGCCGAGGCTGTGGTCCCGCGTCCCGTGCCGGCGGCGTCCGGCAGCAGCGCGGTCGTCGTCGGCGACGACGCGGCGACTGTCGCGTCCGGGGCGTCGCAGGCGCTCTTCCGGTCCTCGCCCGTGGTGGTCGTGGCCCCCGACGGGGGGTCCGCCGCCGACTCCACGGACCGTCTCAGGGCGGCGGGAGCAGCGGCGGCCCTCGGGGTGCCGCTGCTCCTCGCGCCCTCTCCTCCGGCCGCGGCCGCGTCGAGCGCTGCTGCGTCGTCGGCCGCGCGCTCGCCGGCCCCCTCGTCGCCCTCGGGCTCGCGTCTCGCGGCGGAGGTCGAGCGGCTCGGCGTGGGCGTCGTGCTGTCCGTCGGTGACGTCCCACTCGACGGTGCGGCGGTCCCGGTGGTCGCCGCGCCGGCGACGGCGACCGGGCTCGACGACCTGCTCGACCGCCCCGTCGAGGTCCCGTCCGACGCCGCGGCGGTGGCCGGCCTCGCACCCGTGGAGCCGCTGGAGCGCTGGGACGGTCCGGGGGAGGCGACCGGACCGGAGCTGCTGCGGTCGGTCGAGCCGCCGCGACCGGTGGCCGGCCTCGCCGTCCTCGTCGAGGACCCGGCCGAGCAGCTCGCGGCCGTCGCGACCGCGCGCGCCGCCGGCGCACCCGTCGTCGTCGTGCCGGGCGGGGACCCACGGGCGACGTCGGCGACCGTGCAGGCGCTCGCCGACCTCGCGCCCGAGACGGTCGTCGGTCTCGGCCCGGCGTTCGGCGACGCCGAGACGCTCGCGTGGCGCGCCGCGACCGCGGCGACCGGTGTCGAGCTGCCCGCCGGTGGCCAGCTCGTCCTGCCGGGCGCCATCTACGTCGCGCTGTACGGCTCGCCCATCACCTCCCGCCTCGGGGTGCTGGGGGAGCAGGGCCCGGACGCGACGATCGGACGCGCCGCCGCGCGCGCCGCGGAGTACGAGCCGCTCGTCGACACCCCGGTCGTGCCGACGCTGGAGATCATCGCGTCCGTGGCCGCGGGCGGGCCCGGTGCCGACGGCGACTACTCGACCGAGTGGCCCGTCGCCGACCTGCGCCCGCTCGTCGACCGGGCCCGCGACGCGGGCCAGTACGTGCTTCTCGACCTGCAGCCCGGCCGCTCGGACTTCCTGTCCCAGGCGCGCGAGTACGAGGAGCTCCTGCGCGAGCCCCACGTCGGGCTCGCGCTCGACCCCGAGTGGCGGCTCGCACCGGACGAGGTGCACCTCGAGCAGATCGGCCGCGTGGAGCGCGGCGAGGTGGACGCCGTCGTCACGTGGCTCGCCGACCTCGTGCGTGCGGAGCGGCTGCCGCAGAAGCTCCTCGTGCTCCACGCCTTCACCCCGCGGATGGTCCCGGGCGCCGACGACGTCGACCGCTCCCGCTCGGAGCTCGCGCTGCTCCTCCACGTCGACGGGCAGGGCAGCCAGGGCGCCAAGCAGGAGACGTGGCGCGGCCTGCGTGAGCACGCCCCCGGGGTCCGGTGGTGGGGGTGGAAGAACTTCGTCGACGAGGACGCGCCGATGCTGACGCCCGAGGAGACCGTGGCGGTCGAGCCGCTGCCGGACCTCGTCACGTACCAGTGACGGCGGCATCCGCGCGCTCGACCCGCAGGCACTGCGTGACCCCGAACGCCTTCATCGCCCGGAGCGCCGCGCGGGGGAAGTGCTCGGCGACGGACTCCAGCGGGACGAGCCGCGGCGAGTCCACCGCGTGCTCCTCGCCCTCGTGGACGACGACCGCGGCCCCCGCCGCGAGCACGTTCCGCGCCCAGTCGGTGCGCGGCCCGTAGACGAGCCCGACGAGGAAGCCGTCCCCCGTCGCGACGACGTCGACGGGCGTCTCGTACGCGCGCCCCGAGCGCCTGCCGGTGTGACGGACGACGGCGGCCTCCGCGCCGGGACGCCCCGCCGTCGCCATCGTGCGCGGGTTGAGCAGGCGCCGGTTGACCCGGCGCTGCAGGTCGACGACGACCGAGTCCTTCCGGCGCATGCCGAGCACCCACACGACGGCGAGCGTCGCGAGCGCGGCGGTCACGGCGAGGAGGGCGCGCAGCGGTCCCGACACGGACCTCACCGTGGCAGGCGCCCCCGGGACCCGCCAGCCCCGGCGCGTGCACGAGCACCCTTGACCGCGCGGGCGGACCGCCGCAGCATGCTGCCGTGACGGCGCGGCTCTTCGCCTACCTCAGCTACCCGGACGCGCCGCGGGCGCTCGACTGGCTCGCCGCGGTGGGCTTCGAGGTGGTCGCGCGTCAGGACGGGCCCGACGGGGCCGTGCTCCACGCCGAGGTGCGCCTCGGGGACGTCGTCTGCATGGTCGCGAGCGACGACGCCGCGTACGCGGTGCCGCCCCTCGTCGGGCGCTCCACCGGCGCCGGGCTCTACCTCGGCACGGCGTCGGTCGACGAGGTCGACGACTTCCACGCCGCCGCCGTCGCCGCGGGCGGCCGCTCGGTGATCGACCCGGAGGACACCGAGTGGGGCACCCGCCGCTGCCGGGTCCTCGACCCGGGCGGGCGGGAGTGGAGCGCCGGGACGTACCTGCCCGGCAGCAGCTGGGGCTGACGGGGCGCGTCCGGGGCGACGGGCCTAGCCTCGGGCTGTCCGAGGACGTGCAGCCGGCGAGGGGACCCGATGGAGCGACTGACGATCGGCGTGGTCGGCACCACGCGGAAGCCGCACGAGCGGCGCCGGCCCCTCCACCCCGCGCACCTGCAGCGGCTCGACGAGGCCGTCCGCGCGCACCTGCTCGTGGAGCGCGGCTACGGCGCGCACTTCGGGGCCACCGACGAGGAGATCGCCCCCTGGGTGGGCGGGGTCGTAGACCGCGACGAGCTCCTCGGCCGCGCCGACGTCGTGCTCCTGCCGAAGCCGCTCGCGGCCGACCTCGCGGAGATGCGGGACGGGCAGGTGCTGTGGGGCTGGCCGCACCTCGTGCAGGACCCGGGGCTCACGCAGCTCGCGGTCGACCGGCGGCTGTCGGTCATCGCGTGGGAGTCGATGAACCACTGGAACGCCGACGGGTCGTACTCCCTCCACGTCTTCCACCTCAACAACGAGATCGCCGGCTACGCCGCGGTCGTGCACGCGCTGCAGCTCCGCGGTGCGACGGGGCACTACGGCCGCCCGCTGCGCGCCGCCGTCGTCTCCTTCGGCTCCACGGCCCGTGGCGCCGTCCGGGCGCTTCACGCCATGGGCGTGCTCGACGTCACCGTCATCACCCAGCGCGACAAGCCGGCCGTCGCGGCGCCGTTCGCGGGCGTCGTCATGGAGCGCTTCGAGCGGCTCGACGACGACCCGCACCGCACCCGCGTGCTGCGCGAGGACGGGCCCCAGGACACCGCCGCGTTCCTCGCCGAGCACGACGTCGTCGTCAACTGCATCCTCCAGGACACCGAGAGCCCGCTCGTCTTCGTCGCCGACCCCGCCGCCCTGCGGCCGGGCACCCTCGTCGTCGACGTGTCCGTCGACACCGGCATGGGGTTCTCGTGGGCGCGCCCGACGTCGTTCGCCGAGCCGATGGTGGAGGTCGGCGACCGCGTCCACTACTACGCGGTCGACCACACGCCGTCGCTGTACTGGGACTCCGCCACGTGGACCATCAGCGAGGCGCTGCTCCCGTGGCTCGACGTCGTCCAGCGCGGACCGCGGGCGTGGGCCGAGCACCCGACGATCGGGCGGGCGGTCGAGATCGAGCAGGGAGAGATCCGCAACGAGCGGATCCTCACGTTCCAGGGCCGCTCGGCGGCCTACCCGCACGAGGTCGGAGGGACCGCGTGACCGCGAGACCGGACGGCGTGCTCGTCAGCGGCGAGGCCTACCCCGACGTCCTCACCCCGGAGGCGCTCGCGATGGTCGCCCGCCTCGAGCGGGCGTTCGGGGACCGGCGCCGCGAGCTCCTCGCCGCGCGGAAGGAGCGGCAGGCCGGCCTCGACGCCGGCGAGGAGCTCGGCTTCCTGCCGGAGACGGCGCACGTCCGCGAGGGCGGCTGGACCGTCGCGCCCCCGTCGCCGGGCCTGAGCGACCGGCGCGTGGAGATCACCGGGCCCACCGACCTGAAGATGGTGATCAACGCCCTCAACTCCGGCGCCACCGGCTTCATGGCCGACTTCGAGGACTCCAACACGCCGACCTGGGCCAACATGGTGACCGGCCAGGCGAGCCTCACCGCCGCAGTCGCGGGCACCCTGTCGTTCACGTCGCCGGACGGCAGGGAGTACCGCCTCGGCGAGCAGCTCGCCACGCTGCTCGTCCGGCCGCGCGGCTGGCACCTCGACGAGCGGCACGTGATCGTCGACGGGAACGCGGTCTCCGCCTCGCTGTTCGACATCGGCGTCTTCTGCGTCCACAACGCCCGCACGCTCGCCGAGCGCGGCCGCGGCCCGTACTTCTACCTGCCGAAGCTCGAGAGCCACCTCGAGGCCCGGCTGTGGAACGACGTGCTGGACCTACTGGAGGCCCAGCTCGGTCTCGAGCACGGGACGACGAAGGCGACCGTCCTCATCGAGACGCTGCCCGCCGCATTCGAGATGGACGAGATCCTCCACGAGCTCCGCGACCACTCGTGCTCGCTCAACGCCGGCCGCTGGGACTACCTGTTCAGCGCCATCAAGACGAACCGGACGCGCGCCGACCGGATCCTGCCCGACCGCAGCAGCGTCACCATGGCGGTGCCGTTCATGCGCGCCTACACCGAGCTGCTCGTGAAGACGTGCCACCGTCGCGGCGCGCACGCGATGGGCGGCATGGCGGCGTTCATCCCGTCCCGTCGCGACGCCGCGCTCAACGAGAGGGCCCTGGCGAAGGTCGCCGAGGACAAGCGGCGCGAGGCGACCGCGGGCTTCGACGGCACGTGGGTCGCCCACCCCGACCTCGTGCCCGTCGCGATGGCGGAGCTCGACGCCGTCCTCCAGGGCCGCCCGCACCAGATCGAGCGGCAGCGGCCGGACGTCGACGTCACCGCCGAGCAGCTGCTCGACATCGCCTCCGCCGGCACGCGGTGCACGGAGGACGGCCTGCGCAACGCGGTGTCGGTGTCGATCCAGTACCTGTCGTCGTGGCTGCGGGGCTCCGGCGCCGTCGGCGTGGACAACCTCATGGAGGACGTCGCGACCGCGGAGATCTCGCGGGCGCAGGTGTGGCAGTGGGTGCACCACGGCGTCACGCTCGACGACGGACGCACCGTCACCGCCGACCTCGTCCGGCAGGTCGCGGCGGAGGAGCTGCAGAGGATCCGCGAGGCGGTGGGCGAGGACGTCTTCGCCGCCAGCCGCGCCGACGACGCGATGGCGGTCTTCGAGGAGGTCGCGCTCTCCGACGAGCTCGTCGACTTCCTCACGCTGGTGGCGTACCAGCGCATCGACTGACGCGCCGGGACGCCGCGGGACGTGTCGTCCCACGTCCGTAACCTGACCGGGTGGCGCACTGGACCGACGGGCTGGACGACGCCGCCATCCGCGCCGTCGTCGACCCGGGCACGTTCGGTCGCGGGGCGGACTACGCACGCCGCGGCATGGTGCTGCGTGTCACCGGTCAGGGCGGCGGGGCGCTGCTCGGCGAGGTCCGCGGCAGCGGACGCGAGCCGTACACGACGCTGGTCACCCCCACACCGGTCGGCTCCCGGGGCCGGCGCCGCTGGACCGCGCGCTGCAGCTGCCCCGTGGGCGGCGACTGCAAGCACGCCGTCGCCGTGCTGCTCGCGGCCCGTGGGCCCACCACCCTGGACGCGGGGCGGGCGCCCGCGCCGTGGGAGGCGCAGCTGGGCCCGCTCGTCGAGCCCGACCCCACGGCCCCGTCGAGGGACGGGGGCGGTGCCGCCCTCGCGCTCCAGCTCGAGGTCGCGAGCACCCGGACGGGCGCGGGGTCGTCGCGTCGGGTCCTGCTGCGGCCGCTCGTCCGCGGCGCCAAGGGCACGTGGGTGCGCGGCGGCGCCTCGTGGCGGGAGCTGGAGCACGGCTGGGCCGCCTACGGCCGCCCCGCCCCGCACCCGGCCCACCGCGAGGCCCTGCTCGCCCTCCACGCGGCGTACCAGTCGCGCGGCCGCGGCCGCTACCTCGCCGATCGGCCCGTCCACCTCGACGAGGTCGGGCCGGCCGTGTGGCGCCTGCTCGAGCAGCTGCGGACGGCGGGGGTGGCCCTGCTCTCCGCCGGCGGCGGGGAGGTGCACCTCGCCGCGTCCCCGGCGCGTGCGGTCGTCGACGTCGTCCTCGGGCAGGGCGGGCGCGCTCCCGCCCACGCGAGCATGACGACCGTCGTCGACGTCGACGGCACCTCCCGTCCGGCGTCCGAGCTCCTCGTCGTCGGCTCGCCGGTCCACGGCGTCGTCGTCGAGCTGCCGGACGCCGGCCTGCTGCTCGCGGGACTGCAGGAGCCGGCCGGCCCGCAGCTGTCGACGCTGCTGCAGGAGGGCCGGCAGGTCGAGATCCCCGCCGCCGACCTGCCCCGGTTCCTCCGCGAGTACTACCCGCGGCTGCGGCAGGTGCTCGAGCTCGTCTCCTCCGACGGCTCCGTCACCTTCCCCGAGGTGCTGCCGCCCGCGCTCGGCGTCCGCCTCACGTACGAGGCGGCGAGCCGGCTCGTCGTCGAGTGGGCCTTCACGTACCGCGTCGGCGGGGAGGTCGTCCGCGCCGGGCTCACCGAGGCCGCGGCGCCGGGTGTCGTGCGCGACGAGGCGGCGGAGCAGTCGCTGCTCGACGGCCTGCGGGAGCGCGCGGGCGACCTCGACGTGCTGTGGACCGACGGAGGGGACGAGCGATTGCTCGTGCCGTCCCAGCGGCTGTCCGGGCTCGACACGGTGCGCTTCACCGAGGACACCGTGCCCCGGCTGCGCGACGCCGGGGTCGAGGTGGAGGTCCGCGGCGCACCGGGGGAGTACCGGTACACCGAGGAGGCGCCGGTCGTGCGGCTCAGCGCGACGGAGTCGGGGCAGCGGGACTGGTTCGACCTCGGCGTCACCGTCACCGTCGCGGGCGAGCAGGTGCCGTTCGAGCCGCTGTTCGTCGCCCTGGCCCACGGCGACAGCCACCTCGTCCTCGACTCCGGCACGTGGTTCGCGATCGACCGACCGGAGCTCGCCCAGCTCCGTTCCCTCATCGAGGAGGCGCGGGAGCTGCAGGACCGCCCGAGCGACGGGCTGCGGATCAGCGCGTACCAGGCCGACCTCTGGCAGGAGCTGACCCGGCTCGGCGTCGTCGAGGAGCAGAGCCGCCGCTGGAGCGAGGCGGTCGGCGCGCTCGTCGGGCTCGAGGCCGTGCCGGAGTGGCCCGTCCCGGCCGGGGTCGAGGCGCAGCTGCGGCCCTACCAGCTCGACGGGTACCGCTGGCTCGCCTTCCTCCAGGAGAACGGGCTCGGCGGCGTCCTCGCCGACGACATGGGCCTCGGCAAGACCCTCCAGGTCCTCGCGATGGTGACGGGTGCGGTCGAGCGCGGGACCACGGACCCGTTCCTCGTCGTCGCCCCCACGAGCGTCGTGCCGACGTGGCTGCACGAGGCCGCGCGGTTCACACCGGGGCTGCGCGTCGTCGGGATCACGCAGACCTCGCGGGCGTCCGGCGCCACCGTGGCGGAGCAGGCGGAGGGCGCGCACGTCGTCGTCACCTCGTACGCCCTGTTCCGCCTCGACGGGGAGCAGTACGAGGCCCTGCCGTGGGCGGGGCTGCTCCTCGACGAGGCGCAGGCGGTGAAGAACCACCGCGGTCGCACCCACCAGGTCGCGCGGCGCGTGGACGCGCCGTTCAAGCTCGCCGTCACGGGCACGCCGCTGGAGAACACGCTCATGGAGCTGTGGGCGCTGCTGTCGATCGTCGCGCCCGGTCTCTACCCGGACCCCAAGCGGTTCGCCGCCCGCTACGCCGTCCCGATCGAGAAGGGCGACACCGAGGCGCTGGCCCGCCTGCGGCGGCGGGTGCGCCCGCTCATGCGCCGGCGGAGCAAGGAGCAGGTCGCGACCGAGCTGCCGCCGAAGGTCGAGCAGGTCATCGAGGTCGAGCTCAACCCCCGCCACCGCCGCATCTACGCCACGCACCTGCAGCGGGAGCGGCAGAAGGTGCTGCGGCTCATCGACGACCCGCAGCGCAACCGGTTCGCCATCCTCCGCTCCATCACCCTCCTGCGCCGCCTCAGCCTCGACCCCGCCCTCGTCGACGAGGCGTACGCCGGCGTGGCGGCGAGCAAGGTCGACGTGCTCGCCGAGCTCCTCGACGAGGTCATCGACGAGGGGCACCGGGCGCTCGTCTTCAGCCAGTTCACCGGCTTCCTCCGCACGGTCCGGGACCGCCTCGACGCCGACGGGGTCGCCTACTCCTACCTCGACGGGCGCACCCGCGACCGGGCGCGGCGCCTCCAGGAGTTCCGCGAGGGCGACCAACCGGTCTTCCTCATCAGCCTCAAGGCGGGCGGTGTCGGGCTCACCCTCACCGAGGCCGACTACGTGTTCGTCCTCGACCCGTGGTGGAACCCGGCCGTGGAGGCGCAGGCCGTCGACCGCACCCACCGGATCGGGCAGGACAAGACCGTCATGGTGTACCGGCTCGTCGCGAGCGACACCATCGAGGACAAGGTCATGCAGCTGAAGGAGCGCAAGCTCGAGCTGTTCGCCTCGGTGATGGACGACGGCGACGCGCTCGGTGGCGCGCTCACGACGGAGGAGATCGCGGGGCTGCTCGAGCCCTGAGCAGCCGGTGCTCGCGGGTGAGCGCGCGCCCGTGACCGCGACACGCCGGCGCATCCGGTCACGGGCGCGCGGTCATGCGGCCTTCCGGGTCGAGCTGCCCGAGCAGCGCGTCGCCGATACGGCGCAGCTGGGTGACCTGCTGGCGGGTGAGCGGGTCGAGGACCGTGCGGCGGACCGTCTCGACGTGGCCGGGCGCGGCGGCCACGACCGTGTCCCAGCCCGCGGCGGTGAGGCGCGCGTTCGTCGCGCGCCCGTCCTCCGGGCAGGGGAACCGCTCGACGAGCCCGCGGTCCTCCAGCCGCCGCACGACGTGCGACAGGCGCGGCAGCGAGGCGTTCGTCCGCTGTCCCAGCGCCGTCATGCGCAGCGTGCGCTCCGGCGCCTCGGACAGCATCGCGAGGACCATGTACTCGAAGTGCGAGAGCGCGGAGTCGGCGCGCAGCTGGGTGTCGAGCACCCCGGGGAGCAGCTCGACGACGGCGATGAGCCGCAGCCACGCCTCTCGCTCCTCGGCGTCGAGCCAGCGGGTCCCCGTCATGCGCGGACCCTACCCGCATCACTTGACGGAACAAGTGAACCCGTGGACAGTGTTACTTGTAGCAACAACCAAACGAGAGCAAGGAGCACCCTCATGGCAGTCGTCTCGGTCCTCGGTTCCGGCGCGATGGGCAGCGCGATCGCCGCGCTCGTCGCCCGCGGCGGCCACTCGGTCCAGCAGCTCGGCTCGGCCGACACGGCCACTCCGGTCAGCGGCGAGGTCGTCGTCCTCGCCGTCCCGTACCCCGCCGTCCGCGCGGTCCTCGACCAGCGGGCGGACCAGCTCGCCGGGAGGGTCGTGGTCGACGTCACGAACCCGCTCGACTTCGCCACCTTCGACTCCCTCGTGGTCCCGGCCGACAGCTCCGCCGCCGCCGAGATCGCCGCGGCGCTGCCCACCGCCCGCGTCGTCAAGGCCTTCAACACGAACTTCGCCGGCACCCTCGCCAGCGGGGCGGTGGGCTCGCTGCCGACGACCGTCCTCGTCGCCGGTGACGACGCCGAGGCCAAGCAGCTCCTCGCCGGCATCGTCACCGACGGTGGCCTCGCGGCGGTGGACGCCGGCCCGCTCGCCCGGGCCCGCGAGCTCGAGGCGCTCGGTTTCCTCCAGATCACCCTCGCCGCGCAGGAGAAGGTGTCGTGGACCGGTGGGTTCGGGGTGGCCGCGTGAGCGTCGCCGCCGTCCGCCTCAACCACGCCGTCCTCTTCGTCGCCGACCTCGAGCGCAGCCTGGCCTTCTACCGCGAGGCGTTCGGGATGGAGGTCGTCGCGCTCGAGCCCCGCGCGAACGCCGCGTTCCTCCGGCTGCCGCGCTCCGGCAACCACCACGACCTCGGTCTGTTCGGGGTCGGCGACCAGCCGCCACGACCCCGCGGCGCGATCGGGCTCTACCACCTCGCGTGGCAGGTCGACACGATCGACGAGCTCGTCGAGGCGCGGGACACCTTGAGCCGGCTCGGCGCCCTCGGTGGCGAGTCGAGCCACGGCGCCACCAAGAGCCTGTACGCGGCCGACCCGGACGGCAACGAGTTCGAGGTCATGTGGATGCTGCCGCGCGCCGAGTGGGGGGTCTACGAGAACACGGCGCCGGTCGAGCGGCTCGACCTCGCCGGCGAGCGGCAGCGCTGGAGCGGGGTCCGGACGGCCGCCGAGCTCGTGCCGCTGGAGCGGCCTGCGGGCTGACAGCCGGCGTCCGGGTCCCCACACGCCGCCACGACGACACATGCGACGGTCTCCTGGGCGCGCTGACGTACAGCGGGCCCCTTCGTGATGTCGACGTGGCGGCCGGGGGACGATGTCGGGGTGTCGCGCGAGGATCCGGGAGCCACGGGCCACGAGGCCGTCCTCGCGCGCCTCGCCCGGATCCCCGAGGGCACGAGCCGGGTCCGCTACCGCGGTCGCACCTGGTCCGTGACGCGCACCGTCCAGCAGGGCGGTCGGGTGCAGAAGCTGTGGGGCGAGGAGCTGGGCGGCACCGGCGTCGTGAGCGCCAACATCTACGTCACGAGCGGGGGAGAGCGCTTCCGCCCGTGCGAGATGCCGGCGGCCACCGTCGTCGCCTTCCTCGACGGCTGGGAGCCGACCTGACCTCGGGCGCCTCAGCCGCCGAGCGGTCGGCGCGGTCCGTGCGACAGGGCGACCTGTGCGAACAGGTCCGCCCGCTGCTCGCGGAGGGACGCCTTGGCGAAGCCGAACAGCGGGTCGGAGCCCGCGACGTCCGGGCGGGGTGCCACCGCGAGGCTGCGCTCGAGGAGCTCCCCGAACCGGTCGCCGTCGACGAGCTCGGCGCACGCCTCGCACGCCGCCCAGGGGCGGGTGCCGCGGTCGTCGGCGCGCCCGCTGACCGGTGACGTGGTCGCGATCCCCGTGCTCACGGGGTACTCGCACACCGCGTCGGCGGCCTGGCAGAAGTCGCAGGTCGGGGTCACGGCACCCACGGTAGGCGCGGTCGGGACCTCTTTCCTGGTCAGCGGCGCACGGCCGGAGCATCCTGGGGGAGAGGGCCCGACGAGGAGGCCGGTCGTGAGCGAGACCGCGGGACGCGACGTGCTGGCGGCGGTGCTCGACGCCCTCCCGGCCAACGCGGCGGTCCTCGACCGGGACGGTCGGATCGCCGCCGTCAACGTGTCGTGGCGCGGCTTCTGCGTCGCCAACGACGGCGAGGAGGCGGCGTGCGGGGTCGGCGCCGACTACCTGGCCGTGTGCCGGCGGGCCGAGGGGTCGTGCGAGGAGGAGGCCGGCGCCGTCGCCGACGGCATCGAGGCCGTGCTCGCCGGCGGCGCGCCCTCGTACTCGCGCGACTACGACTGCTCCTCCCCGGAGGAGGAGCGGTGGTTCCAGCTGACGGTCGTGCCGCTGCACCTGCCCGACGACGCCGGCGGCACGTCGACGGGTGCGCTCGTCACCCACCTCGACATCACCGCCCGCAAGCTCGACGAGGTCGCCCTCGCCCACGCCGCGGGCCACGACCCGCTGACGGGCCTGCCGAACCGCGCCGTCCTGCTGCCCGAGCTGCGCCGGGCCCTGCACCGCGCGCACGAGGCGGGCGGTTCCGTCGCGGTCGTGTACTTCGACCTCGACGGGTTCAAGGCCGTCAACGACACCTTCGGCCACCAGGCCGGCGACGGCCTGCTGCGCACGCTCGCGCTCCGGCTGCAGAACCTCCGGCGTCCCGAGGACCTGCTCGCCCGGCTCGGCGGCGACGAGTTCGTCGCCGTCATGCCGGGCAGCGGCGTGCCGGAGGCGCGACGGCTCGCGCGACGGGCCGCGGCCGCCGTCCGCCGCCCGGTCACGATCGACGGCCTCCCCGTCTCCGTGACCGTCAGCTGCGGCATCGCCCTCGCGACCGGCCCGGACACCGCCCTGCAGCCGGAGGACCTGCTCGCCGACGCCGACGCCGCGATGTACCGCGCGAAGCGGCTCGGCAGCCGGCGGGCGGAGGTCGCCTCGCATGACCTGCGGACACGCGCCGGGCAGCGGGCGGAGGTCGAGAGCGAGCTCGAGGCGGCACTCGCCGGCGGTGGCCTGCAGCTGTTCCGCCAGGGCGTCGTGTCGCTCGAGGACGGTTCCGGCTCCCAGGGCGAGGCGCTGCTGCGCTGGTTCACCACCGACGGAGGGCTCCGTACGCCGGACACCTTCCTCGGGCGCAGCGCGCACCCGCGCATCGCGCGACGCGTGACCCGCGCGGTCCTCGTGTCCGCCATCCGCCGCGTCGTGCCGGAGCGCGGCGAGGAGATCGCCGTCAACATCGGGCTCGCCGACCTCCGCGACCCGCGACTGCCGTGGACCGTCGAGGAGCTGCTCGCCCGCTACGGCTGCCCGCCCGAGGCCCTCACCCTCGAGATCGCCGAGGAGGCCGTGCTGCACGAGCCGGCGCGGGCCCGCGGCCTGCTCGGGGCGCTCCGCGGCCTGGGCGTGCGAGGGGTGCTCGACGACTTCGGCAGCGGGACCACCTCCCTCGACCTCCTCGCCTCGCTCCCGATCGACGGCGTGAAGATCGACAGGGGACTCGTCTCGGGGCTGGAGCGTCGCGGGGCGGCCGCGACCGTGCAGGCGGTCACGGTCGCCGCCCACGACCTCGGGCTGCGGTGCAGCGCGTGCGGCGTGCAGACCGAGGTGCAGCGACGCCGGCTGCTCGAGCTGGGCGTGAGCAGCGGCCAGGGCTGGCTCCTCGGTCCGCCGCAGCCGTGGACGACGGTCGACCACCGGTCGGTGTGACGTGCACGAGCCTCACTCGAGGCGCGGTGTGCGGTCGGCGAAGGCGACGAGGAGCCCATCGAGGGTCCGCTCGAGCCGGTACAGCACGAGGTCCTCCCCGTCGCCGTGGTCGACCACCTGGGCCACGTAGACGACGACGCCGCCGGCCGTCGGCATGACCACCGACGGGCCGGCCGCCCGCGGCTCGGGTACGTCGGTCGTGACCCCCACGTCGGGTGGCCCGTCCTCCCACTGCGAGCCGTACACGTACGCCGACGGCCGCGTCATGGCGGTGAGCGCTGTCGAGTCCCCGGCGCGCAGAGCCGTCTCCCACTCGTCGATGAAGGCGGTCACCTCCGCCTCGGTCTCCGTGGTGTCGTGCGGTGCGACACCGGAGGGCAGCGCGAACGCGCCGACCGCCGTCCCCACGCAGCCCGAGAGCAGCACGAGGGAGACGGCCCGCACGGCGCTCACCGGTCCAGTCCCGTCACGTCCCCGAGCCGCGCGACGCGCAGGCCGTCCTCACCCGCCACCACCCAGAACACCAGGAGGTCCTCGGACCCGGGCCACTGCGCGTGCTGGGCGACGAGGTACGTCGACCCGTCGACGATCGCCACGACCGGCCGCCCGACCTGCGCGCCCGAGTCGAAGCTCCCGCGCCACGACTCCACCTGGAGCTGCGTGCTCGCGTCCCCCACGCTGCCGCCGAACACCTGGGCGTCGGGTGCGGCGAGCCGGCGGACACCGTCGACGTCCCCCTCGCGGACGGCCTCGTGCCACTCCCGCAGCAACGCCGCCACCGCCGCCCGCTCCGGGTCCGAGGTCTCCGGGGTCGCCACGCCGGGCGAGGCGAGCACGGACCCGACGACGAGGCCGACGACCCCGGCGAGGACGGCCAGGACGGCGACCGGGAGCCGGCGGCGCTCGCCCGGTCCCGTCCCGGCCGGGTCGCCGGGCACGAGCGTCGTCTCCAGCGCGGCCTCCTCGCGTCCGGCGCGGCCCCACGACCCGGGACGGGGCGCGTCCCGTCCGTCCGGCGTCCGACGGATGGTCACGGCTGCTCCGGAGGTCGGAGGGCGTCCAGGCGTGCCGCCTCCAGGGCGACGGTCGGCGGGGGTGGTCGGCCCGCCGCGACCGACCAGTCGGCGACGCTCTCCTCGTCCCCGGCCAGCAGGGCGGCAGGAGTCGGCTCCGCGGCCGCGACGAGCTCGAGGACGCGACGCTGGTGCGGCGGCAGCGCCGCGACCTGGTGGCCGACGAGGTCGTCGAGGCCGCCCCACGGCTCACCGACGCCGGCGGCCGCGAGCGCGAGCTCCCGGGCGAAGAGCGGGTTGCCGCCCGCCAGGTCCACCACGCGAGCGGCACGGTCGGTGTCCAAGGGGCGCCCGGCCGCCGCCGTCGCGATCCGGACGACGTCCCCGTCGCGCAGCGGCCCGACGTCGACGACCCGAAGCGTCCCCTCACGCAGGAGCGCCTCGACGTCGTCCGGCAGCGGATCGGTGTCACGCCGCGTGGCGAGCAGCTGCACGTCCCCAGGGCTCGTCGCGTACCGCAGCACGACCGCGGACATCGCGTCGGCGTGGTGGGCGTCGTCGAGCCACACGAGAGGGGCCTCGCCGGCACGGGCCAGCTGCCGCCAGCGCCGCGACAACGTCGCGAGCACCGCCGCGAGGTCGCCGCCCGCCGCGCCTGTCGGCAAAAGAGGAGCGAGGGTGCTGAGCGCCCGCCCGGACGTGCTGGCGCTCGCGAGGAGCCGGTCGACATGACGTCCGGCGTCGGACAGGCCCGTGGACCGCGCCACGCGCAGCGTCTCCTCGACGAGGCGGGACTTGCCGATCCCCGGCGGGCCGCGGAGCAGCACGTGCTCGCCCGCGGTCACGGCGGCCGCCAGCTCGGTGAGCGCCGCGTCCCGCCCGACGAACGGGAGGCTCCCCATGCAGCCTCAGTCTGCCCCCGGCGGCGCTCCTCGCGCAGCCCTTCCTGCTCAGCCGCTGAGCAGGCACGCCGGCGGCAGCTCGAACCACCGGAGGTGCTCGAAGTCGTCCGACACCTGCGGTGTCCGCGCACCCGGCACCGCCGCGGTCTCGGACGGCCGCGACCCGAGCAGTCGCTCCGCGTCCGCCAGGTAGCCGGCGAGCGCGGTCTCCGGCACCGGCTCGTCGTGACGCGGGTACGTCATCTCGCCCGTGATGGGGTCGTACGTCACCTGGTCGAGGCGCAGCGGCGGCTCGACCGGTCCGTCCCGGTGCCGCCACAGCCCCGTGCCCGGGTCGAACGTGTAGTCGGTGAGGAAGCGCCAGCCGTGCCGGGCGACGAAGCCGACCGCCTCGACGACGTAGTCGACGACCTGCTCGGACACGAAGTAGTTGAGGTTGACCCGCACCCAGCCCGGCTTGATGCCCTCGCAGCCGGTGGCGATCTCGCGCTCGAAGGCGTGCGAGCGGTCGAGGTCGATGCCGAGGAGGCGGTGCCCGTACGGGCCGGCGCACGAGCAGCCGCCGCGGGACTGGATGCCGAAGAGGTCGTTGAGCAGGGCGACGACGAAGTTGTGGTGCAGGTAGCGGCCGGGGCGACCGTCGGCGTCGGGACGCCGCACGACGAACGACACGATCGACAGCCGCTCCGCGGCGAGGTTGCCGAGGATCTCCATCTCCGGGACCTCCCGCCACCGGTCGACGGCGCGACGCAGCAGCGTCTCCTCGCGCGCCCGGATCGTCGCCACACCGACCGCGGCCTTCAGCTGGAAGACGAGCCCGGCGCGGATCGACTCGACGATCGCCGGCGTGCCGCCCTCCTCGCGGTGCTCGGCGTCGGCGAGGTAGCGGTGCTCGGTCGGGTTGACGTACGCGACGGTGCCGCCGCCCGGCACGACCGGCACGCGGTTGTGGAGCAGGTCCCGACGCACCGCGAGCACACCGGGCGTGCCCGGCCCGCCGATGAACTTGTGCGGGGAGCAGAACACGGCGTCCATGCCGACCTCGCCCATGCGGATGTCGACGTAGGGGGCGGCGGCGGCGTAGTCCCACAGCGCGAGCGCACCGTGGCGGTGGAGGAGGTCGGTGACGGCGCGGGTGTCGGTGACGATGCCCGTGACGTTCGAGGCGGCGGAGAAGGAGCCGACCTTGAGCGGACGGTCGACGTGCTCGCGCAGCGCCGCCTCGAGTGCGGCGAGGTCGACGTGGCCGTCGGCGTCCTCGGGGATCGTCACGACGTCGGCGATCGACTCCCGCCAGCCCAGCTCGTTGCTGTGGTGCTCGAAGGGGCCGATGAGCACGACCGGGCGCTCGTCGGCCGGGATGTGCGCCGACAGGTGGTAGCGGTCCTCGAGCCCGCACGGCAGCCGGATCCCGAGCAGGCCGATCATCTTGTCGATGGCGGCGGTCGAGCCGGACCCGCAGAAGATGACGGCCACGTCGTCGCCGGCGCCGAGGCCCTCCCGGACGAGGCGGCGGGCGTCCTCGCGGAGTCGGGTCGTCTGCAGGCCCGTGCCGCTGGACTCGGTGTGGGTGTTGGCGTAGCGGGGCAGCACCTCGCCCCGCACGAAGTCCTCGACGAAGGTCAGCGCCCGGCCGCTCGCGGTGTAGTCGGCGTACGTCACGCGGCGGGGGCCGTACGGCCCGTGCATGACCTGGTCGTCGCCGATGACGGACTCGCGGATGCGGCGCAGCAGCGCGGGCTCGTCCGCCGCTCCGCCTGCCATGGCCTCACGGTACGGGGCGGACGTGGCGTCCCGGCAGGGACCGGACTCCCGTGGTGGCACGGATGTCGGGGAGAGGGGCCGTCCCTAGCGTCGGGACGCGGCCGCACGGAGCGCGCCGGCGCACGACCCCGAGGAGGCCCCATGACCCAGGCACGAGCTCTGCGGATCGCCGTCGCGACGGCCGCGACCCTCACGATGGCCGCCGCGGCCGGACCGGCGTCGGCGGCCGCGCCGTCGAGCGAGCAGGAGGTCATCGAGTTCGAGTTCGAGTCCGAGACCCTTCCGGAGCTGTGCGGGATCCCCGGGCCCGTCATCGTCTCCGGCGAGGGCACGGCGACGAACCGGACCTTCGAGGACACCGGCAAGCAGGGACTGCTCGCGGTGCGCACGGTCAACGTCGCCATCACGTTCACTGCGGGGGAGCGCAGCATCACGGTCCGGGACGTCGGAGCGGACACCCTGCTCCGCATGCCGGACGGCTCGCTCATCCTGTCGATCGTCGGACAGCTGCCACGCGACTACAAGGGCGTCCTCAAGCTCGACCCCGACACCGGGGAGGTGCTCAAGGAGCCGACGCGTCTGGACGACGGCAGTCACATCTGCCGGGCCCTCGCCGGCTGACGGAGGCGCTCGCCCGGGCGGTCCCAGCACGCCTCCGTCGCCGTCTCATGTGTGACGGGTACCGTCCGGAACCGTGACAGGTCGCCGCGCGCTCGTCGTGACGCTGGGTCGCGCACGAGGTGCCCTCGCCGCGGTCCGCGCGCTCGACGTCGCGGGCTGGAGGGTCGGCGTCGGCACGCCCGACGGCGGCGGCATGGTCGGCGCGTCCCGCGCCTGCCGCGCGACGCACGTCGTCCCCCGACCCCGCGGCGACGGTCGCGACTTCGCGGGCGCCGTCGCCGAGGCCGTCCGGACCGGTGGCTACGACGTCGTGTTCGGCGGGGGCGACGACTGGATGGCCGCCCTCTCGCACCTGCGGGCGGACATCCCGGCCGTCGTCGCGCACCCGGCACCGGACGTCGTCGACCGCGCCCTCGACAAGGCGGGTCTCGTGGAGCGCGCCCGCGCCGTCGGCCTCGCCGCCCCGCGCACGGTCGAGGCGACGCCGGAGGCGCTCGAGGCGTGGCAGGGCCCGGTCGTCGTCAAGTGCCGCTCGCACTGGCGGCCCGGCCAGCGGAAGCTGCTGCGGGTCGAGGCCAGGTGGTTCGCCTCCGCCCACGACCCCGCCGCCCGCGAGCGGCTCGACCTCATCCGCGACTCGGGCCTCGAGGCGGTGCTGCAAGAGCCCGTCGACGGTGGGCTCGGCGCGCTCATCGGGCTCGTGCACGGCGGCCGGTTGACCGGTCGGCTCCAGCAGCGGGCGCGCAGCCTGTGGCCGACGCCGAGCGGGGTGTCGGCGAGCGCCGTCACCGTCCCGGTCGATGCCGACCTCGCCGCCCGCGCCGAGCGGCTGCTCGTCGACCTCGGTTGGACCGGGCTCGTCGAGCTGCAGTTCCTCACCGGCCCCGACGGCGTCCCGCACCTCATCGACCTCAACGGCCGCTTCTACGGCTCGATGGCGCTCACCGACGCCGCCCGGCCGGGGCTCGCGGACGCGTGGGGCCGGCAGGTCCTGGGCCTCGATGTGCCGGACCTGCCGGACGCGCCCGCCGGCGTGCGGTTCTCGTGGGGCGCGGGGGACCTGCGGCGCGCGAGCGTCGAACGGCGCGGTGGCCTGGTGAGCGACGTCGCCCGCACCCTCGCGTGGTCGGCGACCGCGCAGCGCAGCGTGTGGTCGCTGCGCGACCCGGGGCCCACGTGGCACCTCGTGACGGGGCGCCTGCGTCCCGGCCCGGCGCCGGACCCGCGGACCGTCGGCGACGAGGTCGACCCCGCCGCCGAGGGCGCCTGCGCGTGAGGCTGCTCCCCGGTCCGCTGCGACCGCCCCGGTGACGCCGGCCGACGTCACCGGCCGCCGCAGCACCGGTCTGGTGGCCGCCGGCATCCTCGTGTCCCGGCTGACGGGTCTCGTGCGGGAACGCGCCCTCGCCCACTACCTCGGAGCGGGCGGCGCAGCGGACGCCTTCACCGTCGCGTTCCGCATCCCGAACCTGCTCCAGCACCTGCTGGGGGAGGGCGTGCTGTCGGCGTCCTTCATCCCCGTCTACAGCCGCCTGCTCGCCCAGGGCCGGCACCGCGACGCCGGCCGCGTCGCCTCGGCCGTCCTCGGGCTGCTCCTCCTCGCCGCGGGCGGGCTCACGCTGCTCGGGGTCCTCCTCGCCGAGCCGCTCACGGTGCTCGTCGCGGCGGGCCTGCGCGCCCGGCCGGAGGTGTTCGACCTCACCGTCGACCTCGTCCGCATCATGTTTTTCGCCGTCGGGCTCCTCGTGGTGTCCGCGTGGTGCCTCGGGGTGCTCAACAGCCACGGGCGCTTCTTCCTGTCGTACGTCGCGCCCGCGCTGTTCAACGCCGTGCAGGTCGTGACGCTCGTCGTCGCGGCGCACTACCTCCTCACCGGTGTCGACGGCGGCGGTCCGCTCGGCGTCGCGCTGCAGGAGGACCTCGTCCGCTGGCTCGGGATCGGGACCGTCGTCGGGGGGGCGGTGCAGCTCGCCGTGCAGCTGCCGGCCGTCGTGCGGCTGACCCGTGGCCTGCGGCCTGTCCCGCGTGTCCGGGTGCCCGGCGTGCCCGACGTGCTGCGGGCGTTCGGCCCCGTCGTCGCGGCCAAGGGCGTCGTGCAGATCTCGACGTACCTGCAGGTGCTGCTCGCGAGCTTCCTCGCCGCCGGGGCGCTCGCGACCCTGCGGTACGCGCAGGTGCTGTACATGCTGCCGATCAGCCTCTTCGGGATGGCCGTCGCGGCGGCGGCGCTGCCCCGGCTGTCGGCCGAGGGCTCGACGGACACCGACGACGCCGTGGCGCGGGAACGGACCCTGCGCCGGGTCGACGCCGGCCTGGGTCGGGTCGCGGCGCTCGTCGTGCCGACGGCCACCGGCTACCTCGTCGTCGGCGACCTCGTGACGGCGACGCTGTTCCAGACCGGCGCGTTCGGCCGCCTCGAGGTGCTCGCCGTGTGGCTCGTGCTCGCCGGGTTCACCGTCGGTCTCGTCGCGACGACGTCCGGGCGGCTGCTGCAGGCCGCCCTGTTCGCGACCGGGGACACGCGCGTGCCGGCGGTCACGGCGACCGTCCGGGTCGTCGTGTCGCTCGCGCTCGGGGCGGTGCTCATGCTCCAGCTCGACCGCCTCGTGCTCGACGCCGACGGGCTCCGGGTCGTCGGCGACCTCCCGGCCTTCACGCCCCTGCCCGCGGACGAGCGCGACGACGTCGCGGGACTGGTCCGGCTCGGGGCGGTGGGGATCGCGCTCGCGAGCGGGGTCGCGGCGTGGGTGGAGCTCGTGCTGCTGCGCCGGGCCGTCGGCCGACGGCTCGGACGGGTGCGGCTCGGCGGGGGGCAGCTCGGTCGGATCGTGCTCGCCGCCGTGGCGGCGGCCGTCGTCCTCGTGCCGCTGCGGCCGCTGCTGCTGCGGCTGCCGCCGGAGCTCGAGGGCGTCGTCGCGATCGTGCTGTTCGCGCTCGTGTACCTACCGGTTGCGCGACTGCTCGGGGTGCGGGAGGTGATGGAGGTCCTCGCCGGACTGGCGCGTCGGCTGCGGCGCCGGGTCTAGCGTGCGGTGATGGTCGAGAGTCCCGCCCCGGTCCGGCAGCTGCGCCTCGTCGTCGCGACCGAGGACGCGGAGGCAGCGGTCGCGTTCTTCCGGGACGTCCTCGGCATGCCCGTCGAGGAGGCGTACGACGGTCCGGACGGCGCGCAGGTGACGATCCTCGGCGCCGGTCGGGCGACGCTGGAGATCGCCAACCCCGCCCAGCAGCGGTACATCGACGACGTCGAGGTCGGCCGGCAGGTCGCCGGGACCTGGCGCGTCGCTCTCGAGGTGCCGGACGCTGCCGCGGCGAGCGAGGCGGCCGCGGCCGGCGGCGCCGCGGAGGTGGCGCCGCCGACGCGGACGCCGTGGGACTCCCTCAACGCACGCTTCGACGCGCCGGGCGGCATCCACCTCACGCTGTTCCAGGAGTTCGGCGACGCCTCCGCCTGACGCCGAGGGCGCCGAGGCGTCGGATCAGCGGTCGTGAGGGGTCGGCGCGGTCCAGCCGTAGTCGCGGCCGACCGTCGCCACCCGCACCTGGTAGGCGGAGTACCAGGAGGCGCGTCCCCGGCGCTGGGCGACGAGGTGGGCAGCCACGTCCTTCCACGCGAGCGCGGCGTTCTCGTCGGTCCAGTACGACACCGTGATGCCGACGTCCTCGCGGGCGGACTCCATGCCGAGGTAGCCGGGCTGCTGGGCTGCGAGCTCGGCCATCGCCGCGGACATGGCCTCGTAGCCCTGGTCGTCGGCCTCGGTGCGTGTCGAGGTGAAGATGACGGCCGTGTACGGCGGCTGCGGTGTGCGCGCGAGGCCGCCGGTGTCGGTCACGGGCGAGCTCCCGACCCGGCCCAGTCGGCTCTCCGCAGCCGGAACAGCCGGAACGTCACCGATCCGTGGGTCACGGTGCCCTGGTCCCGGAAGCCGTACGGCGCGAGAGCGCGGGCGGGTGAGCGGCTGAACGGCAGCGAGACGACGATCTCCTCGAGCCCCAGCTCGCCGAACCCCCGGTCGACGAAGCGTCGGGCGACCTCCGCGCCGTGCCCCCAGAAGCGGGGCGCGAGGACGAGTGAGAGGTCGGCGCCCGCGTCCTCCCGCTGGAAACCGCCCCAGCCAGCGAGCCCGCCGTCGACGAGCACCGCCTCGGGACCGAAGCCGTGCTGCTCCCACTGCACATCCTTGTCGTGGACCCACCGGGCGGTGTCCTCCTCGGAGAACACGGTGGCCAGCGGCATGTGCCGGTGGTTGCGCGGCTCGTTGAGCAGCGCCCGCACGTCCTCGAGCGGCAACTCGGTGAGCCGCGCGAAGCCGATGCTCCGAGCCCGAGAGCCCTCCCCGTCCACGGGGAGAGTATGTCCGCGTGCGAGTGGGCCCCGTGGGGCTCGAACCCACAACCCGCGGATTAAAAGTCCGCTGCTCTGCCAGTTGAGCTAGAGGCCCGGAAGACGCTCGAGGGTATCTGTCAGACGAGCCGGAGGAGCGCGCCGGCCGACCGTCGCCCCCGGGGGCGCTGCTGGGAGCGACGCGGCCCAGGGCAGCGCGCTCACCTGTGCGGGCCTCGGGAATCAGTAACGGTCGGAACCGGGATCGATGACGAAAAACCGCCGCGACCGGCTGTGTGGCCCGGCCGTCTGTCCCAGACGGCCCTCTGTCAGCAACGCGTTCACCCGTCTGGTCGTGGTCGCGACACTGACCCCGAGCGTCTCGGTGATGGTCCTGGTGCTGTCTGCACCCGCCCGGACAGCCTGAATGACGGCCTCCAGCCCTGCGTCCCTTCCCCGAGGTACGGGAGCCCCGGGTCGGGGGTCTTTGGCGTCGTCGTCCTCGACGCCGACGATGCTCAACTGGTCCGCGCCATGGAATCCGGCGCCATCCGGTGGGGTCGCGGCGAGTTCGTACGTGGCGTACCGACGGCCCCCGAGCTTGACGGCCAGACCCTTGTCCACCAAGCCCCGCAACGCCGCAGTGGCATCGTGGGACCCGACGCCCCAGGCACGCAGCATCTCGTTGGAGACCGTCCCCGTCGTACGCATCAGCGCCAAGGCGATGTGCTGCTCGTCGGTGAGGTGCGCATCGGTCAGCGAGCCGATCCACGCGACGGTGTCGGGCTCGAGCAGCGCCTGCTGCGGGACGGTCACATGCACGTGCGCCGGAGTGACGTCGAAGCTCGGCGGACTCATCCCCGCTCTGCGCAGTCGCGCCATGACGAAGGACAACCCCGAACCCCGGTTCTCGCTCACGGGCAGGCCGTCGGCTCCGGGGACGTCAGCCAGGAGGCGGGCGAGGGTGGCGTTCCGGGTGGACGACACCTCCTCGACACCGAGCTGACTCGGAACCACGTTCCCGAAGAGACCCCCGGGACTCTTGACGACGAGACGGTCAGGGAACAGCTCGACCTGTACCTGCGTCCCTCGTGCTCCCGCGGAGTAGTCCCGGTGCAGGAGGGCGTTGACGACGAGCTCGCGGATCACCTCCACGGGGTAGTCGTGCCGGTCCTCCCGGCCACTTCCACGGATGACCGCAGCCGTGCGCATGTTCCGCCTGCACGCGGCGAGGACGCCCTCCAGCATCTGGGGGATCGTGCCGTCGCAGACGGCGTTGTCGAGGAAGCGGGTGCCGTCTGGCGCGGTGTCCCCCAGGGTCGATCCCGGCAGGGCGACGAACGAGACGAGCAGCTGTGGAAAGAACTGCTGAGGGTACTCGCCCAGGCACAGCACGCCGGCGACCGTGGGCCGCACCGTCCCGTCGTGGTCCCGAGTGGCAGCGCCTGCTCGGATGAGCATCTGCTCGCGCGTGAGGCCCGAGAAGGCGCGGCTCGACGAGGTGGCCAGCCGGGATCCGAGTACGTCGACGGCGGTGTCAGAGAGGTCGTCGAGGGTCGCCGTCGGCACTACCTCCGTGTCGTGCAGCGGCTGACTCCGGTTCGAGAGCAGCTGTGTGACCTCGTAGTGCGTCAGCCTCCGGTCACCGTCGCCGCTACGGAAGAAGGAGCCTGCGTATGCGCCCTTGGTCCGGATATGGCTGGGCTGCATCACCGGGTCGAGCGGGGGCACCTCGAGTACGACGACCTCGCGCCCCTCGAACGGGACGATGTCGATCTCGGCGCGCAACGGCGGCTCCATTGCATCGGCGCAGAGGCCTGCGAGTGCGTCGCGTACGGCCGATGCGTTGAAGCCCTCAGCGGGGCGGAAGCCCTCGGACTCGGCCAGCCCGAGGAGCACGACACCCCCCGATGTGTTCTGGAAGGCGGACAGCGTCTCTCCCGTCGACTTGGGGAGTCCGCCCGCGGCAGCCTTCACCTCGATGCGGGCGGTGTCCGTGCCGAGGCGCCTCACCCGGGCGACGAGCGTGGCCACCGTGTCTCGCAGCTCGTCAGCCATGTTTTGCAGTTTTGCAGTATTGCAACGCGCGCTGCAAGACATCTCCGATCCGGTGAACGCTCATGGGCCGGTCGCTCCTGGGGCAGACTGCCCAGGATCGACGACGGCGACGAGTACGGCAGGGTTCTGGCAGCACGGTGAGCACTCTGGGGAACTTCGTCTGGTCGATCGCGGACCAGTTCCGCTGCATCTACAAGCCGCACCGGTGTGTCCTGGCAGGGGCACGCGGTTCCGCCGAGTTCAGATCGGCAGACGACATGTCGACACCACCGCGAGTCAGACATCACGGGGTCGCGGTTCTCGGCGGCCCGACGAGGGGGAGTGAACGATGAGCGACGAGATCCACCTCATCAACGACGGCGAGGGCGTCCTCGTCATCGGCAACCCTGGTGTGGTCGAGCGTTTCCTCGACGCCGAGGGACTGCAGTCGAGGAGCATCGACCGGGCGCGGTTCTCCGCCGCCCTCGGTGCCGGGGGCGGTGCTGCACAGGTGGCGTCCGTCTTCGCCGAGCAGTCCGGACGCTGGGTGAAGCTCACGGAGAAGAGTGCCGTCGCCCTCAAGCAGTCGCCCGCGCTCATGAAGGGCTCCAGCGCCGGCGTGAACCGAGCGGTGTTGACGACGAGCAGCGGCAAGATCACCGGGCTGCTCGAGATCGTCGACCCGAAGACCGCGGGGGCGCTGCTCACGAACCCTGCCCTCCTCGCCGGCGCCGCCGGCGTCATGGCGCAGCTCGCGATGCAGCAGACGATGGACGAGATCACCGAGTACCTCGCGGTGATCGACGCGAAGATCGACGACGTACTGCGCGCCCAGAAGGACTCCGTCCTCGCGGACATGATCGGCGTCGAGCTGTTGATCGAGGAGGCGATGACCGTCCGGGACGAGGTGGGCAGGGTCTCCGACGTCACGTGGTCGAAGGTGCAGGGGAGCAGCCAGACGATCGCCACGACACAGTCGTACGCCCTCAAGCAGATCGTCCGCGTGGCGGAGAACCTCGAACGCGAGGACAGGGTGGGGGAGCTCGTCAAGGCGACGAAGAAGGCGGAGGTGTCGGTCCGCGAGTGGCTTGCCGTCCTGGCTCGATGCTTCCAGCTCCAGGACGCGTTGGCTGTTCTCGAGCTCGATCGGGTGCTCGATGCGGCGCCGGAGGAGCTCGACCAGCATCGCCTGGGGCTGCGTAAGGCCCGGCAGATGCGTCGGGACAGCTTCGCCGCAGCGACCGCGATGCTCCTCGAACGGCTCGACGCCGCTGCGAACGTAGCCAACGCCAAGGTGCTGATGAACCCCTTCGAGTCGCCGGCCGTGGTCCGGACGTGCAACTCCGTAGGGTTATCGGTCGAGGACTTCCGGGATCTCCTCGGGCTGGACGGCGACCGGCAGACGAGGAACGGGCGTCGCTGGCGCGACGCCGCGGCCGACGTGCGTGACAAGGTGGTCGATGGCGGAGCCGAAGGTGTGGTGGCCGCCAGACGCTTCGGTCTCGACGCGTTGGGGCGCGCCAGGGGTGCGACGGGGAGGGTGACCAGCGGCTTGTCCGACGTCGCCGCGCGGCGTCGCGTCACCCGGCGCGAAGGATCCGCGTCAGGGCAGTCGCAAGGTTCGTCGAGCGGGGCGAGCGATGCCTGAGGCCGTCCGCGTCTCCTCATCGACTGCGACAACGTGAGTCCCAGGACAGCCGAAGCCGTGATGGCGGAGACGGCGAAGCACGGGACGCTCAGCATCAAACGCGCCTACGGCGACTTCACGAGCCCTCGGCTGGCCGGCTGGCGAGCGCTCCTGCCGGCACTCGCGATCCAGCCCGTGCAGCAGTTCCCGTACAGCACACGCAAGAAGGCAACTGATTCAGCGCTCATCATCGACGCGATGGACCTGCTCCACAGCACGGGGACCGAGGTTTTCTGCATCGTGTCGAGCGACAGCGACTTCACGCGGCTCGCCATGCGGCTCCGCGAGGCCGGCCGGCGCGTGTACGGCATCGGCGCGCGAAGGACGCCGCAGGCCTTCCGCCACGCGTGCGACCGATTCACGTATCTCGAGATCCTGGCTGATGCCTCCCCGAGCGAGACGCCGAACACGACGCAGTCTGGCCCTGTGGCGGTCGACCAGGCCAGCGAGCCGGAGCCGATGGCAGAGCCGGAAGCGGTCGCGCCGCCTCTGGAGCCCCTCCTTCGTGCTGCTGTTGCTGCAAGGGCGAAGGACGACGGGTGGGCTCCGCTGTCCAGCGTCGGCTGGTACGTCGTCAACACCCACCCGACCTTCGACTCGCGCGGATACGGATACCTCAAGCTGGGGGACCTCGTTCGTGACCAGGCGTACCTCGAAGTCGACACACGGCTCGACGGCTCCGGGACGGGGCACCTCTGGGTGCGGCTGCGGTAGCGGCGTCGCCCCGCGACACGAGGCCGACGCTTCGCCGAAGGGGGCGAGCCCCCGTGCCACCCTGACGTCGTGGCCGTCACCCTGCAGGACTTCGAACCCGCCTTCGGCTTCGGCATGAACGCGGTGGCGGCCGAACGGAGCAGGTCGCTGTTCCTCGCCGCCGAAAACCTGCTGGGAAAGGCGGAGCGGTCGCTTGACACCGACGAGGCGCGTTCCCGCGCGCTCGTGAGACGCGCGCTCGACCTCGGCTACGACCCGCACGAGGAAGCCGTCCCCGCCCTGCAGACCGCGACGTTCCGCTTCTTTGAGGCCGTCGCCGACGCGGCGCAGAGCCTCGAGACGGACGACCAGCGCTGGCTCGACCTCGTCGAGCAGCTCGTCGAGTCGGCGACCGGCCTCGTGGGAGCCGCTGTCGTCGAGGTGCTCGCCGAGCTCTGCGACGACGGGGACCTCCACGAGCTCGAACCAGCCGAGCGGCGCCGGCTGCGGCGGCTCGTCCTCGACGCGCGCGCCCGCAGCGGTCGCGCGCCCGTGGAGGAGGGGCAGGTGGAGGACATGGTGCCCGAGGGGGAGCGAGAAGACGTCGTGCTCGGCCTCCTGCGCATCACGCGGGAGTACCGGACGGCTGCCGCACGCTTGGTGGGGTGAGGTGGGCTCCGTCCACCTCGTCCTGACCGATCGTGAAGTCCGACGGATCGTCAAACCTCATGCAGCCGTGAGCGAACGGTGGGGTGCTGCCCGCGCTCACCGCTCTAACGTGGCGCGATGAGCGAGGTCGTCCAGTTCCGCGCAAGGGTCCCGCGAGGGGGCCTGGAGCCGCTGTGGCGAGAGCTCGTGGGGGCGGAGCTGCGACGCCGGCGTCTGGCCAGGCGCGCACGCCTCGTCGACGTCGCCGCTCGCGCGGGCGTGTCTTCGCAGTACCTGTCGGAGCTCGAACGCGGCCGGAAGGACCCGAGCTCGGAGGTGCTCGCGGCGGTCGCGGGGGCGTTGGGTGCGAGCGTCCTCGACCTCACCGCGGCCGTGGTCTCGACCGGACGGGCGCCCTCCACCACCGTCCCGCCGTCGACACCGGCGCAGGTCCGCCTCGCCGCGTGAGGCGTGTCCTCCGGACCGTCGGCCTGCGCGACCTGCTCGTCCACCGCTACGCCGATATCGACGACGTCGCGGCGCACGTCGCGGCCTGGCTGCCCTCGGCCCGTTGAGGACCTCACGCCTGCGCACGCGAGCCCAGGACGAGGTCCACGACCCCGTACTCCCGCGCGGCCGAGGCGGTGAGGACGAGGTCGCGGGCGGTGTCGGCGCGGATCTGCTCGGCGCTCCGACCGGTGTGGCGGGCGAGGATCGTCTCCAGCTCGGTGCGGACGCGCTCGACCTCCTCCGCCTCGAGGATGAGGTCGGGGACCGTGCCCCGGCCCTCGGCGGCCGGGGCGTGGATGACGACCCGGCCGTGCGGGAGGATCGCCCGGCTGCCCGCCGCCCCGCCGGCCAGCAGCAGCGCCGCGGTCGCAGCGGCCTGCCCGACGCACGTGGTCTCCACGCGGGGGCGGATGAACTGCATGGCGTCGTAGATCGCGAGCGTGGCCGGGATCGAGCCGCCGGGTGAGTTGATGTACAGCTGGACCGGGGCGTCGGGGTTGTCGTTCTCAAGGTGCAGCAGCTGGGCGATGACCGTGTTCGCGACCCCGTCGTCGATGCCCGTGCCGAGGTAGACGATCCGGTCGGCGAGCAGCCGGCTGTAGACGTCGACGGTCCGTTCGCCGCCGCTGGTCCGGGTCGTGACGTAGGGCACGGCGTAGCCGCTCACGACCGGCCGCCCGTCCCGGTGAGGCCGAGCCGTCGACGACGGCCGGGCAGCACGTCGTCCGCCGACGCGACGACCGCGTCGACGAAGCCGTACTCGAGGGCCTGCTCGGCGGTGAACCAGCGGTCGCGCTGGGAGTCACGTTCGACCTGCTCGACGGGGCGGCCGGTGTCCTCGGCGATGAGGCCGAGGACGGTGTCGCGGGTGTGGCGCAGGTCGTCGGCCTGGATCGCGATGTCCATCGCCGTCCCGCCGATGCCGGCCGAGCCCTGGTGCAGCAGCACCTTCGCGTGGGGGAGTGTGAGCCGCCGCCCGCGCGTGCCGGCCGACAGCAGGAACTGCCCGGCGCTGTACGCCATGCCGAGGTTGACGGTGACGACATCGTTGGGCACGGCCCGCATGCAGTCGCGGATCGCGAGCATGCCGGGCACGGAGCCGCCCGGGGAGCTGATGAGCAGGCGGATGTCCTCCTCCGGATCCTCGGCGGCGAGCAGGAGCAGCGCCTGGCAGAGCCGCGCGCTGGTGCGCTGCTCGAGGGGCCCGTCGAGGACGAGGGTGCGGCGCTCGAAGAGGGTCTGCTGGAGGGCGCGGTCGAGAACGAGGCCGGGGTCGGGGGAGTCGTCGCTCATGGAGCCAGGCTGCGCTCGCCGAGCGCCAGCGGGGTGGTCGTGCTGCTGCAGGCGGTTCTGCCCACAGCAGCGTCACGCGGGCCGCCCGTCCCGCAGTGCTGCTCACGTCATCCCGGCGTCGTGGTCGCTCACGTCCGGGACGTCGGGCGGAGGCGCGTCGGCCGGGGCCCGCGGAGGCAGGACGGGGTTGACGGTGGGGCTGAGCCCGCTGACGTCCGGCAACGGGCGTCCGTGCTCCGTCTCGTACCAGCGCAGGTACGCCTGGACGGCCGTAGGGAGCGTCGAGAAGATCCGGTCGGGGCCGATCCGGTCGACGAAGCCCGACGACGTGAGGTACCGCCGCAGGTCCTGCTTGACGCGCGCCATCGCGAAGTGGACGCCGCGGGCCTTGAGCTCCGCGACGAGCTCGTCGAGCGCGTCCACCGACGTGATGTCGACCTCGACGTTCGCCTCGGCGTTGAGGACGAACCACTCGACGGGGCCCTCGGCGGCGTCGACGGCGTCGAGGGCGCGTCTTCGGAAGTCCTCGGCGTTGGCGAAGAACAGCTGGGAGTCGTACCGGTACACGACGAGGCCCGGCACCTGCACCGCCGTCGGGTAGTCGTCGATGTCGTGCATGCCGGCGAGACCTGGCACGTAGCCGAGGATGCCGTCGTGGGGGCGGGCGACCCGGCGCAGCAGGTCGAGGACCGACAGGCCGACGGCGACGAGGACGCCGTAGAGGATGTCGAAGACGAGGACGCCCGCGGTGGTGGCGAGAGCGAGGACGAGCTCGCTGCGCCGGAACGCCGCGAGCCGTCGGAACTCGTGCACGTCGACGAGGCGCAGCGCCGCGTACACGACGATCGCGGCGAGCGCCGCGGTGGGGAACTGCGCGAGCACCGGCCGGAGGAACAGCAGGACGACGACGACGCTCGCGAGCGCGACGAGCGAGTACAGCTGGGTGCGGCTGCCGAGGGCGTCGCCGATCGCGGTCCGGCTGCCGCTGCTGCTCACGGGGAAGCCCTGCGACACCCCCGCGGACAGGTTGGCGGCACCGAGGGCGAGCAGCTCCTGGTTGGGGTCGATGCGGTAGCCGTTCCGGCTGCCGAACGCGCGGCCGGTGAGGACGTTGTCGGAGTACGCGACGATCGTCACCCCGACCGCGGCGAGCAGGACGTGACGGACGTCCGACCACGCGACGTCGGGCGTGCCGAGCGTCGGGAAGCCCGCGGGGATGTCACCGACCACGGCGAGGCCGGCGGACTCGAGATCGAACGCGACCGAGACGGCCGTCGCCGCCAGCACCGCCATCAACGGGCCGGGAGCGCGCGGGAACACGCGCTGCGCGGCGAGGAGGAGCACGAGGACCGCCAGGCCGAGGACCAGCGTCGCGGTGACGGTCTGGTCGAGGCCCGACACGAACGACGTCACCTGCGCGACGACGGTGTCACCGTCGACGGGGACACCGGTGAGGGTGCCGAGCTGTCCCAGGATCATGACGACGGCGATCCCGGCGAGGTACCCGGTGAGCACGGGCTTGCTGAGCAGGTCGGCGAGGAAGCCCAGTCGCGCGACGAACGCCGCGAGGCACAGCACCCCGACGGCCAGTGCGAGCAGCGCGGCGAGGGCGGCGTAGCGTCCGGTGTCGCCGAGCGCGAGCGGGGCGACCGCCACGGCCGTCATGAGGGCCGTCGTGGACTCGGGCCCCACGGACAGCTGCCGCGACGAGCCGAGGAGCGCGTACACCGCGAGCGGCCCCATGATCGCCCACAGCCCGACGACGGCCGGCAGGCCGGCGACGCCGCTCGCGTACGCCATGACCTGCGGGATGAGGTACGCGGCGACGGTGACACCCGCGAGCACGTCGGCCCGCAGCCAGGAGCGACGGTAGGAGCGCGCAGCGACGAGGCCGGGGAACAGCGGTCCCCGGGGCCGGCCCGACCGGGCATCAGTCACACTGCTCACCCTCCCACCGGACGGGGCGCGCGCGGCGCGGCTCGTCGGGGAGCACGACGACGGCCGGGTCACGATCGTGCGACGGGACGGACACCGGCGGCCTCAACCCTGGTATGGCCGGGCCCCATCGCGAGTGCTCACCCCATTCGTCGAATCTCCGTACGTGGGCCCGGTCGCGCCACTAGCGTCCGCTCGACGGTCGGAGTCGACCGTTCCGGGGACGAGGGGGATCACGCGATGACGCGTACGCACGGCTGGCGACGGGTTCTCACGAGCACGGTGGTGGCGGTGGCGCTGCTCGCCACGACACCAGGCGCAGCCTCCGCCGCGGAGCCGCCCCCGACGTGGCGGGACGCCCTCGGCGCGATGGTCGACACCGCCCCCGGCGTGACGAGCGCGGAACGGCGGGTCGTCGCGTCGACCGCGCTGGACGCCGTCGACGGCGTGGCGGATGCGCTCGTCGCCGACCTGCGCGACGACGCCGCCCGCTACGCCGACGAGACGCGCTTCGCCGGTCCGCAGGCCGCCGGGGAGCTGCTCGACGGTGACCGACGGCTCGCCGTCGTCCTCCAGGCCGCGCTCAACGACGGGACCGCGGCCGAGGGTGCGATCGTCGACGCCCTCGCCGACGTCCTCGCCGCCGACGTGCAGTCCGCGCGGACCTCGCTCGTGGACGCCCGGCTCGTCGCGGCGGACGCGCAGGACCGTGCGAAGGTCGCGCAGGCGGAGCGACAGCTCGACCAGGCCCTCGGTCAGTGGGGCGCCGGGCAGCCCGTCGCCGTCGTCGCCCACCTCGAGCAGTCCGTGCGATCCAGCGGCGCCGTGCTCGCGGACGCGGGTCTGCTGCCGCTCGACAGGCTCCGCGACCTCGACGCCGACGGCCTGCCTGACCTCTTCGAGCTCCGCGGGGGCAGCAGCCCGCTGGTCGCCGACACCGACGGCGACGGCCTCACCGACCGCTTCGAGGCGCTCGAGGGCGGCCTGCAGCACCGGCCGACCACCGCGGACTCCGACGCTGACGGTGTCCGCGACGACGCGTCCGACGTGGACAGCGACGGCCTCACCGCCCTCGACGAGCAGCGGCTCGGCACCGACCCCCTGACCGCCGACACGGACGGCGACGGCGTCACCGACGCCGTCGAGCAGGACGGCAGCAGTGACGCCGCGCTCACCGACACCGACGGTGACGGCCTGTCCGACGCCAGCGAGCGGCGCACGGGCGGGACCCTCGACCCCCGCGACGCGGACACCGACGACGACGGGACCGGTGACGCCGACGAGGTCGTCGACGTCACGACGACCTCCGGCGGCGTCCGCGTCACCCTCACCGGCCGGGCCGATCTGGCCGACGGCTTCTCCGCGACGCCCGTCCGCGGCGGCCCCGCCGCGGCGCCGGGTGGTGGCCGGGTCGGCACACCGTTCGAGCTCGGTCTCGCGCCCGGCGCGATGGCCGGGCTGGAGCAGGCCGTCGTGGAGCTGCCCTTCGACCCGGCCGCGGCGGGTGACGACGACCTGCGGGTGTTCGTCCACGACCCGACCAGCGGCACGTGGCTCCCGGTGCCCGGCGAGCAGCCGGTGGACCAGAACCGCGGCACCGTGACGGCGACGCTCGAGCACTTCTCCGTCTACGCCGTCTTCTCCGTGCCCGGCTGGGGTTCGACCCTCACGGGCCTCGGTGGCACCTGCCGTCCCGGCGGCGGGACCGGGGCGAGCGTGTTCGTCGACGTCGCGTTCGTCCTCGACGCGAGCGGCTCGATGCTGTCCAACGACCCTCAGCGACTGCGTCAGCAGGCGTCGAAGAACTTCGTCGACGCGCTCGTCGACGGTGACAAGGGCGCGGTCGTGTCCTTCGCGAGCGGCAGCAGCCTGCTTCAGGGTCTGACCGGCGACAAGGCCGCGCTGCGCGCCGCGATCGACCGGGTCGGCGCGAGCGGCGGCACCAACATCGGGGCGGGGGTGAGTACCGGCCTCAGCGCGCTCGCCGCCGAGACCGACCCGACCGTCGCCAAGATCATGATCCTGCTCACGGACGGTGTCGGCTCGTACTCGAGCTCCCTCACGGCACGTGCGGCGGAGGAGCGGGTCACCGTCTACACCGTCGGGCTCGGCAGCTTCGTCGACAGCGCGCTGCTCCAGCGGATCGCCGACGAGACCGGCGGCGCGTACTACCCGGTGGCGACCGCCGAGGACCTGCCGGACGTCTTCCGCGAGATCGAGGAGGACACCGGCGACGACGGCCGCGACAGCGACGGCGACGGACTGTCCGACTGCGACGAGGAGCTGGGCGCCCTCGACCCGGAGTCGGGTGAGCGCCTCACGTCCGACCCGCGCCTGCCCGACACCGACGGAGACGGCCTGCCCGACGGGACGGAGATCGCGCGCCGCGACATGACCGACCTCGAGCGGCTGCTCCTCGCCCCGCTCGGTCCGGACGTCGTGTCCTCGGTCCTCGGGGTCCGCTCCGACCCGCGCGCGGTCGACAGCGACGGTGACGGTCTCGACGACCTCACCGAGCTGGACCAGGGCTCGCTCCCGCGTGATCCCGACAGCGACTTCGACGACCTCGATGACGGCCGAGAGGATGCCGAGGGCACGGACCCGATGTCGCGAGACTCCGACGGCGACGGCTTCCTCGACGCGTTCGAGGTCGCCAACCGCGACCAGGGGTACGACGCGCTCGTCGTCACCGAGATCCAGAGCGGCTGGTCCTACCTCGGGGACTTCCTGGTCGGCGCCACGTGCGGGGACCTCTTCGGCTTCTGCGAGTCCGACAGCATCGCGTGGCTGGCGGGCAACCTCGTGAGCGGGTTCGTCGTGTACGGCGACGTCCGCGACGCGATCTCCAGCCTCATCAGGCTCGACCTCATCGGGGTCGGCTTCGCCGCCGGCGGTGTCATCCCCATCGCCGGTGACGCCGTGAAGGCGGGCGAGGGGGTCGTCAAGTTCCTCCGGCGCGTGGGTGCGGACACGCCCCGCGGTCGGGCGACGATCGATTTCGCGATGGGCCTCGACCTGCCGGCGTCGGTCAAGGTCGACATCCTCGAGGAGGCCGCCGGCGGGCTGGCGACCGTCCGCCGCTCGGGCGTCGCCGACGCCGACCTCGTGCGGCTGGCGAAGCGGACCGACATGAAGCAGCTCGAGTCGCTCGCCTCACGGGCCACGCGCGTCGACTCCGGCAGCGGCTACTTCGCGAAGGGGTCCGACGCGGAGATCGAGCTGCGACGCATCACCGGGTCGCAGGCCGACGAGCAGCCGTTCCCCGTGGACCCCACGCGCCCCGGTGACATGACGGGCGGCCGCAAGGTCGACGCCTGGGACCCGCTGACGCGAACGGCCTACGAGAGCAAGAGCGGGTACGTGATCGAGGCGAGGGTCGAGGAGACCCTCGAGCAGATCGCGAAGGACAGGGCGCTGCTGGACTCCGGCGAGTTCGCCGACGTCGAGTGGCACTTCTTCGCCAGCCAGGCGGGAACGGTCGGGGCGGATGTGCGGATCCTCGACGCACTCGACGATGCTGGCATCCCCTACGTCCTCCACCTGCCCTAGGAGCCGCGCCGTGCCGATGGTCGACCACGCCGCCCTGCCGCCGGAGGAGGCGCAGCGCCGCCACGAGGCGGTGGTGGCCCGGCACGGCGAGGTACTCGAGCGGCTCCGGGCGCGCACGGCCGGCGAGGTCGACCTCGACGGCAGCCGCGACAGCCTCGTCCCGCTGTGGCGGTGGGCGGTGGCGCGGCTCGGCGAGCCGGACGCAGGGGGGGATCCGGCCGGTGCCGGGCTCCCGCCCTGGTTCGTCCGCGGTGACGACCCGCGGGAGACGGCCTTCCCGAACGGCATGTTCGTGCTCGCCGACGAGCTCGGCCACTACCTCGACGAGGTCGCGCTCCGCACCGTCCCCGGGGCGAGGTGGCGGCTCGTCGGTGAGCGGGACGGGGTGCGGATGGCCGACTTCCAGCGCTCGGGCGTGGCGCTGGGACAGGCGGACCTCGTGGGGCCGGACGTCGCGTGGACCATGTGCCTGCGCGCCCGCAAGGGGCGCGACACGCACGACACGGCCCTGTTCGACGTGTTCCGGCGCCGGGTCGCCCACGTGGACGGCGGAGCCGCGGCCGACCGACCGTGAGCACGTGGCTCGTCGTCACGACGGGTGAGGTCGGCCACCAGTACGACACCTCCCTGCCGCGTCCGCCGCTGCGGGACGACGGCACCCTCGAGCGGTGGCTCGCCGAGCAGCCCGAGTACCGAGCCGCCATCGGGCTGTGGATCGGTCGCACGTTGACCGGTGAGGTGCACGTCGACCGTCGCGACGGCCCGCTGCGCACGGTCTCGCTGTCCGTCAGCGGGCGGGGTGGGGCGTCGGCGCCGGAGCACGCGCGCCTCCGCGAGCGCCTGCAGGACCTCGCCGACCGTCTCGACGGCCGGCTGTGGGACGACGACACCGAGGAGTTCGTCGACTGAGCGCGCCCGGTCCCACGCCGCGCCTGTCAGGATCGTCGTGTGCCGCCCGGTTCCGCCGCCGAGAGTGGGCCGACGGCATCTGCTCCCCTGCCGAAGCTCGTCGTCGAGGGAACCCGGCTCACCCACAAGACGGACCTGCTCTTCGCGTTGCACGAGCACCCCGCCGTCACCGGCCGGCGGCGGTACCGCTACCACTTCCCGGTCGTGTCCGCGGAGTGGGGCACTCTCGCGCCGGTGCCGTGGGGGCCGAGTCTCATCAGCTACCCGCCGGAGCTGGCGGACGCGGCGCGTCGCGGCTACGACGCGTGGCTCGAGCTGTTCCGCGCCCACGCGCACTACCCGTGGTTCGTCGACCGCTTCCACGTGTCGACGCAGGTCCACCAGGCCGCAGCCGGGCGTCCGGTCGACCTGCGTGACGTCGACACCGCGCTCGCCGACCTCGGCTTCCGGCACGTGCTGTGCGTCCGTGACCCCGCCACGTTCAGGGCCGCACGGCTGCGCCGTCTCGAGGTCTCGGGCAATCCTTCGCAGTACGACGACCTCGAGGTCTTCGTGCGTGAGCAGGAGGCCATGCGGGCAGCGGTGACCGCCTCCGCCCTGCCGTCGCTGGTCGTCGACGTGAGCGACGACGACGTCGAGCGCGCCGCCGAGGCCGTCGTCGCCTGGTTGCGGCAGGACGGGGTCGTGCCGACCTGAGGCCGGCGCGGGTCGTCCGGGTGTCCGCTTCGCGGACGTCGTGGCGGGCGCGGTGAGCCGGCAGCCACCGTCCCGCCTTGCCGGTGCGCCGGTGCCTCTGGATGCTCGGGGAGATGAACGCGGTCCACAGCCACGTCACCGGTCCGACCGACCCGACGGGGGCCCGGGACGTGCCCATCGGCGCGTACGGGTTCCTCAGCGACGGGGAGGTGTCCGCGCTCGTCGCCCCCGGCGGGTCCATCGACTGGATGTGCGTGCCCCGCTTCGACTCCCCGAGCGTGTTCGGGCGGCTGCTCGGCCGGCTCGCGGGCTCCTTCCGCGTCGCCCCCGCGGACACCCGCGTGCCCGCCGCGCGCCGGTACCTGCCCGGCACGATGATCCTCGAGACGACGTGGGGGACCGACAGCGGCTGGGTCGTCGTACGCGACGCCCTCCTCATGGGGCCCTGGCACCACGACGACGACCGCTCGCGCACCTACCGGCGGACGCCCACCGACTACGCCGCCGAGCACATCCTCCTGCGGACCATCCGCTGCGTCGGCGGTGAGGCTCAGATGATCATGGAGTGCGAGCCGGTGCTCGACTACGGCCGCCGCGACGTCGAGTGGCGCTACACGGGCGACTCCTACCACCGGGCCGAGGCCGTCGCGGACGGCGCGCCCGCGTCCGGCATCGTCCTCAGCTCCGACATGCGGATCGGCTTCGAGGGCGGTCGGGCGAGCACGCGGACCCTGCTGAAGAACGGTGAGCAGCGCTTCGTCGCGCTGACGTGGAACGGTGCGCCGCCACCGGACGACTACGACGCCGCCTACGCCAAGCAGGTGTGGACCGCGCACCACTGGCAGCGGTGGCTCGCCCGCGGGGACTTCCCGGACCACCCGTGGCGCAGCTACCTCCAGCGCAGCGCACTCACCCTCAAGGGCCTCACCTACGCACCGACCGGCGCCATCGCGGCCGCGGGGACGACGTCGCTGCCGGAGACCCTCGGCGGGGCGCGCAACTACGACTACCGGTACACGTGGATCCGCGACGCGACCTTCGCCCTGTGGGGGCTGTACTCCCTCGGCTTCGACTGGGAGGCGCTCGACTTCTTCGCGTTCATCGCGGACATCGCGAGCGAGGACGAGGACCTGCAGATCATGTACGGGATCGGCGGGGAGCGGGAGCTGCCCGAGAGCGAGCTCGACCACCTCCCGGGCTACGCGCAGTCGAGGCCCGTGCGGATCGGCAACGCCGCCTACTGCCAGGCGCAGCACGACGTGTGGGGCGCGCTGCTCGACTCCGTCTACCTCCACGCCCGACGGGTCGACCACCTCGACAACCGGGTCTGGCCGATGCTCGAGCTGCAGGTGACCCAGGCGCTCAAGCACTGGCGCGAACCCGACGCCGGCATCTGGGAGGTGCGTGGGCCGCTGCGGCACTTCACCTCGTCGAAGATCATGTGCTGGGTGGCGGCCGACCGCGGGGCACGCCTCGCGGAGATCTTCGGGGAGCACGGCAAGGCTGCCGAGTGGTCGGCGGCCGCCGACGAGATCAAGGCGGACATCCTCGAGCACGGCGTCGACGAGCGGGGGGTGCTGACCCAGCACTACGACACGACGGCCCTGGACGCCTCGCTGCTGCTCGCCCCGCTGCTCCGGTTCCTCCCGGCCGACGACCCGCGCATCCGTGCGACGGTCCTCGCGATCGCCGACGAGCTGACGGTCGACGACCTCGTCCTGCGCTACAAGGTCGACGAGATCGACGACGGCTTCTCCGGGGAGGAGGGCACCTTCACCATCTGCTCGTTCTGGCTGGTCTCGGCGCTGTGCGAGATCGACGAGTTCGAGCGCGCCCGCGACCTGTGCGCGAAGCTGCTGTCGTTCGCCGGCCCGCTCGAGCTCTACGCCGAGGAGCTCGACCACCACACGGGCCAGCACCTCGGCAACTTTCCCCAGGCCTTCACCCACCTCGCGCTCATCAACGCGGTGCAGCACGTCATCCGCCTGGAGGGGAGCCGGGATGAGTAGCGCCGTCGGTCCCGGTGAGCAGGTCGGGGCGGCGCGGACCCCCACCGCACGCGGAGGACGATGGCGAGCGCAGCCCCGACCTCGCGCCCGTGCCATCCGAGGAGTGCCTGATGACGGTTTCCACGCCCTCCGCGTCCCGCCCACCCACGACCGAGCCTGCGACCCCGTACCCGTTCTTCGACCCGGGCGAGGTCGGCGTCGCGGGCGTCACGACGATGCTCACGGTGCTCCTCGTGGTGGCCGTGGTGTTCGCCGGCGTGCTCCTGCTCCTCGACCGTGCGGTACCGGTCGCGGCCAGGGCCGGCCCCCCGGAGCCTCGTCGAGACCGGCGACGCAGCGCGAGGCTCAGGTCAGACGGGACCTGACGAGCGCCGCGACCGCGCCGCCGTCGGCGCGACCCTGCACCCGGGCGTTGACCGCCTTCATGGCCGCGCCCATCTGCTGCAGGCCCGCGTAGCCCTCGGCCGCGATCACCTCGTCGACGAGCGCCTCGAGCTCGGCGGGCGACAGCTGCTGCGGCAGGTACTGCTCGAGCAGCTCCGCCTCCGCCTGCTCCCGCTCGGCGAGCTCCGGGCGGCCCGCGTCGGTGTAGACCTGCGCGGACTCGCGGCGCTTCTTCGCCTCCTTGGCGACGACCTTCTGCGCCTCCGCGTCGCTCAGCGTCCGCTGCGTCCTCCCCGACACCTCGACCTCGCGGACGGCGGTGAGGACCATGCGCAGCGTCCCGACGCGCAGCGCGTCGCCGGCGCGCATCGCGGCGGTGAGATCCGCCCGGAGGTTCTCCACGAACGACATCGCTGCAGGCTACGCGCAGTGCCTGCAGCACGGCCGCCGTGCCTGTGGACATGATGGGTCCGTGGCCCCCGCCCGGCAGTTCCTCGTCGCGCGCAACCCCGACGCCTCGTCGAGCCTGCCGTACCTGCTGCGCCTGCCGCTCGGCGACGGCCTCGTGTTCCGCGCGAAGGACACGTGGCCCCGCACGAGCGCGGTGTACTGCCATCCCGTGGCCGCCTCCGAGTGGCCGGCCGAGCCGGACCTCGTCGAGCAGGTGGGCGTGCGCTCGTGCGCGCGACGCGGGGCCGCCGTCGACCTCGTCCTCGACCGGAGCCGCGAGAACCGGTCCCAGCTGGTGTGGACGAGGGCCCGCGGCCGGCAGGTCGTGTTCTGGCAGTCCCCGCGCACGAGGGTCAAGTCCCGGCCCGATGTCCGCACGCCGACGGCGCGCGCCGCCGGTGTCGCACAGCTCGAGGTCGTCGTCGACGCCCACGAGCGCTACGCCTACCGCTTCGCCACCCAGCAGGTGAGCGTGGTCCGCCGGGCCCTGCCGTGCGGGGACTACGCGACCACGCACGACGGCCGGCTCGTCGCGTCGGTGGAGCGGAAGTCGCTCCCGGACCTCGTCTCCAGCCTCACGTCGGGTCGGCTCGCCCTCGCGGTCGCCGAGCTCGCGGCCCTGCCCCGCGCGGCCGTGGTGGTGGAGGAGCGGTACTCGCAGGTGTTCCGGCAGGAGCACGTGCGCCCTGCCGTCGTCGCCGACGGTCTCGCCGAGCTCCAGGTGCGGTGGCCGAACGTGCCGGTCGTGTTCTGCGACACCCGCGCCCTGGCCGAGGAGTGGACGTACCGCTACCTCGCGGCGGCGTACCAGTGGGCGGCCGGCGAGGCGGCTGCCGCAACGGCGGTCGGCGTGGGCGACGACGCAGCCGCAGGGCCCGAGGCGCCCGAGCCGAGCACGGCCGAGGTGCGCGCGTGGGCGCGCGGTGCGGGCATCGCCGTGCCCGACCGGGGTCGGCTGCGACCGCACGTGTGGGTGGCGTGGCGGGAGGCGCACGGCCGCGCGTAGGCCCGCTCTCAGGTCAGGAAGAACACGGGCACCCCCGACGAGGACGCGGTGGCAGGGGCCTGCGCCCCTGCCACCGCCATGCTTCCCCTCAGCACGAGGACACGATAGGCCCTTTCGTACGCTCTGGACAGATGTCTCAGCCGAGCGGTGCGCTGCCACTGCGGGGCACGAGGCGCGAGACGCCCTTCCTCACCGGCACGCGTCGTCCCTCGAACACGCGGAGCAGGTGGCGGCCCAGGGGCGTGCTGTCGTCGGCGGGGGCGACGGAGAACCGGACGCGCCCGTCGGGGTGCTCCTGCGGCTCCTGGTCCCGGTCGACGACGGCCACCGTGACGACGAACCCGCTCACCGCGCTGACGATCGCCTGGACCCCGCGCTGCCGACCGGCGTCGACCGACCACCAGCCCGACGCGCTGAGCAGCGCCTCGCCGGGGTCCATCGTGGTGTGCCACCCGTAGGCGCTGCGCCACGACCAGTCGTAGTTCTCGGGAGTGGTGCGGTGGATGCTCGTCTGCTGGACGAGCAGCACCGACCGCTCCTCGAAGGCGACGAGGTCCGCCGGGTCGACCGGCGGGCGCCGACCGAGCTCGAGGACCCGCTCCGCGTCGTAGCCCTGCTCGGCCACGGCGTCGGTCGCGCCGGGCCGCGGGACGACGTGCCAGTCGAGCAGCCCCGCACGCTGCGCCTGGGCGACGAGCGCGTGGTGCACCCCCCAGTACCGCGCGACGGCACGGCCGGAGACGAGGAGCCTGCGCCCCGACGCCGCCTCGTCCACGTGATGACGGTAGCCGGAGCCCCGAAGCACCCCTCACCCAAACGCCGTTCGTGGACAATACGGGGGTCTGTCACCCCATGGTGCGGCGCATCTCCGCCGCGAGCGCGGGGTTGGCGTCGTCGAGGTGCGCGATGACGTTCTCCACGACCTCGGGCGCCTTGTTCTGGCTCAGCTTGGCTCGCGCCTCGAACCGCTCGACGCGGAGCCGGAACCCGACGGTGCCCTTCGCCATCCTGCGGGTGCCGGCCTCGTCCTCCCGTAACGAACGTCCGCCCGGGCGGTGCGCCTCGAAGTGGTCGGTGAGGGCGGAGAGGGCCGCGTAGTTCTCCTCGTCGTCGAGGACCTGCGGTGTGCCGTACAGGTGCGCGGTCACGTGGTTCCACGTCGGCACCACGTCGCCCGGCGGGTACCAGCTGGGCGACACGTAGTCGTGCGGGCCCTGGACGATGACGAGGACCTCGTGCTGCCCGAGCTCGTGGAGCTCGTCGTCCGGGCGCCCGACGTGGCTCACCAGCGCGATGCCCGGGGCCCCCTCGTCGAGCATCACGGGGTAGTGCGAGGCCACGAGCCCGCGGCTCGTCGCGGACACGACGGTCGCCCAGGGGTTGGCGCGGACCAGCTGCTTGACCTCGTCGGGCTCCGTCATGAGGTAGCGGGGGGTGTGGCGCACCCTCGGCAGGCTACGGGCGCACGGGGGCAGTCCCCAACGGTCGCGTCACGGCACGCCTCGTCGGCCGCGTCGACCTCCGATGGGGCTCAGCGAGGAGGAACGACGGGGCGTCCGGTACGACAGCGAGGTCTTCCCGGTCCGCCCTCGGTCTCCGCTCAGCCCCTCACCTGCGCGGTGTGGGTGAGCGTCATGAGGAGGAGGCCGCCGGCGAGGTTGCCGGCCCCGGCCAGGACGACGTTGCGGAGGACGTCCGCGTACCCGACCGCACCGTCGAGCCACACCCCCATGAGGACGTGGAGCCCCGACACGACCACGTGGTCGAACGGTCCGAGGGCGAGGAAGAAGCCCACGGCGTAGGCGAGGGCGATGCGCGGACCGACCGAGTCCACGGCGTTGAGAAGGTACGACAGGAGCGTGAGGAGCGTCCCCGCGGCGACCCCGCGGGTGAACGTGGCGAGGTCGCTCTTCGCGGCGATCTCCTCCGCCACGCGGTCGAGGGCGTCGTGGGCGCCCTCGGGCAGCGTGCCGTCGACGCTGAAGACGAAGGCCATCACCGCACCCCCGACGAAGTTCAGGACGAGGACGACACCCCACAGACGCAGGAGACGGAGCCACGTGCTCCTGCGCCGCGCGTCGATCGCCTTCGCGACAGGGTCGAAGAAGTTCTCGGTGAAGAGCTCCGAGCGACCCACCACGAGGAACACGACGCCGATGGCGAAGGCGAGCGCACCGGCCAGCTTCGCCGGACCCTCGCCGAAGGCGGGGAGGACGAGCTCCTCGGCCATCCCGAGGGCGACGACGCCGAAGACGATCGTCACGCCGGCGATGAACCCGGTCGACGTCTCCTCCAGCAGCGACATCGAGAGCCGCCGCTCCCCCTCGCGCTCGGAGCGGGCGTAGATCTCTTTCGGGGACGGGGCGACGGACATCCCCAACCCCTACCCGGAGGTCACGGCCGCACGCCGCCGAGGTGTCGTCGCGGCAGGCGTGATCGTTCCGTGACCACGAGAACGAATCGCCGTCCCGCCCACGGGTAGGCGTGAGGGGCAGCACCCCTTGCGCCGTAGGACCACTCTCGGAGGTGGACGACATGTCACGGAACACGCAGCCAGGGACGACCGCGCACGACGACGACCTGCGGGTGGAGCACCGCGGAGCCACGGCGCCGGAGCGTCCTGCGGGCGACCCGTACGGTGCGCGCGACGAGCGCTACTACCGCGACGACTCCGAGACGGGGCTCACCCGCACGTTCAGCGGGATCAACGTCCTGCTCGGCATCTGGTTGGTCATCGCGCCGTGGGTCATCGGCTACGGGGACCAGACGAACGCGGTGTGGAACCACACCGTCATCGGCATCGCCGTGGCCGTGCTGGCCCTTGTGCGCGTCGCGGCCCCGCACACGGCCGCCGCGTTGAGCTGGGTCAACGTGGTCCTCGGCGCCTGGCTCATCGTCTCCCCGTTCGTCCTCGTGTACGAGGACGGCGGGCCGACCGTCGGGATCTACTGGAACGACATCCTCGTGGGCGCGGCCATCATGGCGATGGGCATCATCAGCGCTCTCGCGACGCACAGCCGCGACGACGACGGGCACCGCGACCGCACCTGACGCACTCCCTCGCGGACCCGGCTCCCACGCGTCACCCTGGGAGCCGGGGCCGCGGAGGGAGGGCACCGTGCACCGCTGGGGCGAGTGGGGCGACGGCTCTCGCGACGTGCCGTTGCCGAGCCGCCTGCCGGCCCTGCTGGCCGGGGAGGTCGGGGTCGGCGTCCCCCCGTTCGACGTCCCGCTCGATGACGTCGTCGCTGCGACGCGCACGAGCCGGCTCGCCGGGACCTCGCCGCCGGTCGCGTGGGCGCTCGACCCACTCGACCGCCTCCTGCACGCCCGCGGGCAGTCCTTCCCCGACCTCGTCGCCGTCCGTTCCGGCGACGTGGGCCCCGTGCCCGACGCCGTCGCCCGGCCGGGTGCCGCGGCGGAGGTCCGGGCGCTGCTGTCGTGGGCGGCGGCGCACGACGCCGTCGTCGTGCCGTGGGGCGGCGGCACGAGCGTCGTCGGTGGCGTCGACTGCCCGACGGGGGAGCGGCCGGTCGTCGTCGCCGACCTCGTCGGGCTGAGCGGAGTCCGCGACGTCGACCGGGTGTCGTCGCTGGCCACGGTGGGGGCCGGCGCGACCGGACCGGCCTGCGAGGCCGGGCTCCGCGAGCACGGGCTCGTCCTCGGGCACCGGCCGCAGTCCTTCGAGCACTCGACGGTCGGCGGGTGGGTCGCCACCCGCTCGAGCGGGCAGCAGTCCCTCGGCTTCGGACGCATCGAGGACCTCTTCGCCGGCGGTACGGTCGAGTCGCCGGTCGGCCCGCTCACGCTGCCGCCGTTCCCCGCGTCCGCCGCGGGACCGGACCTGCGGCACGCCGTCCTCGGCTCCGAGGGCAGGCTCGGGGTCCTCGTCGAGGCGGTCCTCCGGGTCCGGCCGCTGCCCGAGGTCGACGACGTCGTCGCGTGCTACCTGCCCGGCTGGGACGAGGGCGTCGCCGCCGTCCGGGCACTCGCGGCCGACCCGACCGGCACGGCCGGTCTCTCGATGCTGCGGCTCAGCACGCCCGCCGAGACCGCCGTGTCGTTCGCGCTCGCAGGAGCCGCCGGGCGCGCACTGCAGCAGGGGCTGCGCCTCGCGAGGCTGGGAGGGGCGCCGTGCCTGCTGCTCGCGGGCGTCACCGGCGACGCGACGACCGCCCGCCGGGTCCGCGCGCGCGTGCGCGACGCCGTGCGCCGCCACGCCGGCCGGGTCGTCGGCACCCGCCTCGGGCGGCGGTGGCAGCGCAGCCGCTACGACTCGCCGTACTGGCGGTCGCGGCTGTGGGAGCTCGGCTACGGCGTCGACACCGTCGAGACCGCCGCGGTCTGGTCGGCGGTCCCGGCGCTCGTCGCGGACCTCGAGCGGTCGGTCGCCGAGGCCGTCGCCGCGACCGGCGCTCGCGCGCACGTCGGCACGCACCTGTCGCACGTCTACCGCACGGGTTCGAGCGTGTACACGACAGCCGTCTTCCCCCTCGGGGCCTCCCGCGAGGCCACGCTGGAACGCTGGCGCGCGCTCAAGAGCGCGTCGCTCGCTGCGATCGCGCGCAGCGGCGGCACCGTGAGCCACCAGCACGGCGTCGGTCGCGACCACCGTGCGGCCGCGGTCGAGGAGAAGGGCCCGGTCGGGACGGCGGCGCTCGGGGCGCTCGTCGACGCGTTCGACCCCGACGGGGTCCTCGCGACCGGGAACCTCCTCCCGGGCCCGCCCGCGACGTAGGTCTCGGGTCGCCGGCGCCCGCGCCGACCAGGCTGGACGGGCAGGTCCGTCCGGCCTGCACTGAGACCAGGAGGTGCGGCATGTCGACCCGCCCGCTCACCCCGGTCCTGCTCGGCCTCGCCGGCGGGACCGCGGCGGTCACGCTCCTCGGGCCCTTCGGTGCCGGGCTGCTCCGGCCGCGGACGTCACCGTCGGGCGCCGCGCAGCTGCTCGGCGCGGACGTCGCCGGCCTGCTCGTCGTGGTGCCGCTGTGCGTCGTCGCGGCGGTGCTCGCGTGGCGGGAGCACCCCGTCGCGGCGCCGCTCGCGCTCGGCCCGTCCGGGTTCGCCGCGTACACGTTCACCCAGTACGCGGTTGGTCAGGAGTGGCTCACGTACCCCGGCACCGTCGAACGCTTCGTCCCGCTCCTGCTCGGGCTCGTCGTGCTCGGCGGGACGGGCCTCGCGCTCGCCTGGACGGCCGCCGCGGACGTCCCGCCGGTCGGGCGGCGGCTCGAGCGGACGGTCGGCGCCACGCTCCTCGTGCTCGCCGTCTTCCTCGTCGTCGGGCTCCACCTCCCGACGTTGCTCGACGCCATGAGCCCCGTCCCGACCGGCAGCGAGTACCTCGCCACCCCGACGGCGTTCTGGCTCGTCAAGCTCATGGACCTCGCGCTGCTCGTGCCGCTCGCCGTCGCCACGGGGGTGGGGCTGCTGCGGCACCGCGCATGGGCGCGGCGACCGATGTACGCGGTCCTCGGGACCTACACGCTCGTCGGGACGTCCGTCGTCGCGATGGCCGTCGTCATGCTCGTGCGGGACGTCGACGGCGCCTCCGTCCCGCTGGCACTCGGGCTGGCGCTGTTCACGAGCGTCTTCTGGGTGCTCACGGTGGCTGCTCTCCGGCCGCTCCGACGCCCTCGGGCGGCGCGCCGTCCGGTGTCCGGGGACGTGCTCCGTCTCCCAGCACCCGCCGGACGAACCCGTTCGTGAACCGGCCGTCGGGGTCCAGCCGGCGGCGCACCTCCTGGAAGCGCGCGAACCGCTCACCGTGCATCCGGGCGACGTCGGCCGCGTCGAGGCCCTCGCACCACTTGCCGAGGTGCACGCGCGCGTCGCTCGTGCGCACCCACTCCTCGACGTCGGCGAAGTAGTCGCCGACGGCACCGGACTGGTTGGCGCACAGGCACAGCCACGCGCTGTCCCGCTCCACCGCGGCCCCCAGCAGCGACGCGTCGTGGCCCGCAGGGGTGAAGCGGACCTCGACGAGGAGGAACGGCAGCCGCTGTCCCGCGTACCGGCGCTCGTAGAGGTCGAGGAGGTGGGCGAGGTCCTCCCACACCCGCTCCCGCGGGACGGCGACCTCGAGCTCCTGGTGGAGGTGGTACTGGCTGCGGCTGAATGCCTCGTGCGAGTGCAGCGCGAGGGTGGACGGCTTCTGCAGCCGCATCGTGGGGGTCGCGGTGCGGGGGAGCAGCCCCCAGTGGGCGGTCGCGTCGCCGAGCGTCGCGGCGGCGACCGCCGCCTTCGCCTCGTTGAGCGACTCCCGGAACGCTCCCAGGAAGGAGCGTGGCCGCTCGGTGCGCGTCCACGTGTGGACGTGGACGAGCGGGGTGAACGGGTAGGCGTAGAAGCTGACGTGCTCGTGCGCGGCGTCCAGCGCCTCGAGGTTCGCCGCCGCCCACTCCGACGTCTCCACGCGCGTGCCCTGCTGGAGCGTGAACGCCTCGACGCACTGGACGGTGGCACCCGTGATGATCCCGACCGCGCCGATGCCCCCGACCGCGGCCCGGAACCGGTCGTCGTCGGGCCGCAGCCCGTCGTGGCGGGCGCCGGTGCCGTCGACGAGGTCGAGCGAGACGACGCAGTCGCTGAAGTGCGCCGGGCCGCGACCCGTCCCGTGCACGTCGGTCGAGAGGATCCCGCCGATGCTCTGCGCGTCGTGCGAGGCGAGCGTCGCGAAGGCGAGTCCCTCCCGTAGCAGCGCGGGAGTGAGGTCGCGCAGCCGCGTGCCCGCGCGGACCGTCACCCGGCGCGTGTCGCGGTCGATCCGCACGATGCCCGCGAGCCGGTCGAGCGACACCGTAGCGCCGTCGGTCGCGAGCCCGTCGTTGAACGAGTGCCCGGACCCGACCACGCGGACCGACGTGGCCGTCCGCACGACCTCCTGCAGCTCCTCGACGGTCGACGGCTGGTGCAGCACGGCGGTGTGACGTCGGTCGCCGGACCAGTTGCGGTACTCGCTACCCGCGACGCGGCCCTCGAGGGTGAGGCGCCGTCGCCTGCTCCACACGTAGCGGGTGGTGTTGACGACGGTGCTCGCGGCCGCACGGAGGAACCCGGGGTACACGATCGCGGTCCGTCCCACGGGTGCGAGGAGCGCGGTGGGCGCCCGCTGATACGGCGCGCGGCCGGACCCTTCGCGCGTCATCCTTCCTCCATGCCGCCCCGCGACCGCGTCCGCCCACCGCGGTGACGCGAGTCCGCCGCCCTCACCTCGGGGTGAGGGCGCGCGTCCTGCTCGCGGTCATGGTGACGGTCACCGTCGCGCTGCTCGGCTTCGTCCTCGTGCTCGAGCGGGTCCTCGTGTCCGCGGTCGACCGCCGGGTCGAGCAGGGGCTCACGCAGGAGGTGGCGGAGCTGCGACGGCTCGCCGAGGGCGTCGACCCCGAGACCGCGCAGCCGTTCGCCGGCGACGTCGACCGCATCCTCGAGGTCTTCCTCGCCCGCAACATCCCCGCGGAGCGCGAGGTCTTCGTCACGATCGTCGACGGCACCGTCCGCGACACCACCCGGCCCCTGCCGCTGCCGGCGACGGAGGTCGAACGGTGGTCGGGCCTGCTGGAGCCGGAACGCGACGCCATCGTCCTCGACGAGCGCCGCTACGAGTACCTCGTCGTGCCGCTGGTCGCCGACGGCGAGGCGCGCGCGACGTTCGCCGTCCTCTTCGACTACACCGGCGAACGGCGCGAGATCACCCGTGCCATCCGCCGCGCGGAGGCCGTCGCGGCGCTGCTCCTGCTGGTGGCCGTCGCCGTCGGCTGGCTGGCGGCGGGCCGCGCGCTCGCACCCCTGCGGCTCCTCACCGCGACCGCGAAGGACGTCGAGAGCGCGACGGACCTGTCCCGCCGGCTGCCCGACCCGCGCGGCAGCGACGAGGTCGCGACCCTCACCCGCACCTTCAACGGCATGCTCGACCGGCTCGAGCAGGCCTTCGCCGTGCAGCGGGACTTCGTGGCCGACGCCGGGCACGAGCTCCGCACCCCGCTCACGATCGTCCGGGGGCACCTCGAGCTGCTCGGCGACGACCCGGCAGAGCGGCGCGAGACCACGGCCCTCGTCATGGAGGAGCTCGACCGCATGTCGCGGATGGTCGACGACCTCCTCCTCCTCGCGAAGTCCGGCCGCCCGGACTTCCTCCAGCTGCGGGAGGTGGACGTCGGGGCCCTGCTGCGACGCGTCGCCGCCAAGGCCGAGGTGATGGGCGCGCGGCGCTGGGAGGTCGCCGCCCCGGACGGCACGGTCGTCGTCGCCGACGAGCAGCGGCTCACGCAGGCGCTCGTGCAGCTGGCGAGCAACGCCGTCGCCCACACCGACCCGGCGGACCGGATCACCTTCGGTGGTGCCGTCGCCGGCGGGCTGCTCCACCTGTGGGTCCTCGACGAGGGCGACGGCATCGGGGCCGGGGACCGGGAGCGGGTCTTCGACCGCTTCGCCCGCGCAGGCGGTGGCCCCGCGTCGCCGCGTCGGCGGGTCATGGGGGAGGGTGCGGGGCTGGGGCTGTCGATCGTCCGGGCGATCGCCGAGGCGCACGGCGGCACCGTCGAGCTCCTCAGCACGCCCGGGACCGGCTCGGCCTTCGTCCTCGTCCTGCCCGGTACGGCGCAGCGGTAGCGTGCGCAGATGTCGATCCCCACCGCCGCGTACTCGGTGCGGCTGCGCGTCCGACTCGACAACGTGCCGGGGACCCTCGGCCGGCTGTGCATCGCCGTCGGCGAGGCGGGCGGCAACATCATCGGCCTCGAGGGGTTCGAGGCGAAGGCGGCCCACCTCGACGAGGACCTCATCGTCAACTGCCGCGACGCCGAGCACATGCAGGTCGTCCACGACGCCGTCCACGGCCTCGACGGCTGCGAGGTGCTCGAGTTCGAGGACAGGACCTTCGCGGCGCACCGCACCGGCAAGATCCGCGTCTCCTCGACGATGCAGCTGCGGGACATGCACGACCTGTCGATGGCGTACACGCCGGGCGTCGCGCGGGTGTGCTCGGCGATCGCCGAGGACGCTGACCTCGCGTTCACCCACACGATCAAGCACAACTCGGTCGCGGTCGTTTCCGACGGGACCGCCGTCCTCGGGCTCGGGGACATCGGACCCCGGGCCGCCATGCCGGTGATGGAGGGCAAGGCGCAGCTGTTCAAGGAGTTCGGCGGCATCGACGCCTACCCCGTCTGCCTCGACGTGCCGACCGGCGACGTCGACGCCATCGTCGAGACCGTCGAGCGGATCGCGCCCGGCTTCGGGGGGATCAACCTCGAGGACATCGCCGCGCCGCACTGCTTCGAGGTCGAGGAGCGGCTGCGGGCCTCCCTCGACATCCCCGTCTTCCACGACGACCAGCACGGCACCGCCGTCGTCGTGCTGGCGGCGCTGGAGAACGCCCTCCGCCTCGTCGGCAAGCGCCTGCCCGATCTGCGCGTCGCGATCCTCGGGGCCGGCGCGTCCGGCACCGCCATCGCCAAGATCATGATCGCGGCGGGCGTCGGGGACGTCGTCGGGGTCGACCGGCAGGGCGTCATCCACGCCGGTCGGGACGGGCTGTCGGGCGGCAAGCGCTGGTTCGCCGAGCACACCAACCGCTCCGGCGTTCGCGGCGGCATCGGCGACGCGCTGCGCGGCGCCGACGTGTTCGTGGGGGTGAGCGGGCCGGGGCTCGTGAGCGTCGACGACATCGCGGGCATGGGCCGCGACCCCGTCGTCTTCGCCCTCGCCAACCCGACGCCGGAGGTGCTGCCGTCGGAGGTCGGTCATCTCGCCGCGGTCATGGCGACCGGGCGCAGCGACTACCCGAACCAGATCAACAACGTGCTGTGCTTCCCCGGCATCTTCCGCGGTGCGCTCGACGCCCACGCCTCGACGATCACCGAGGGCATGAAGGTGGCCGCGGCCCGGGCGATCGCCGACTGCGTCGACGAGAACGAGCTGCGCCCGGCGCACGTGATCCCGAGCGCTCTCGACCGCCGGGTCGGCTCGGCCGTCGGGCGGGCCGTCGCCACGGCCGCGGCGGCCGACGGGGTGTCGCGGATCCGGTCGAGCACCGGGGGCGTGACGATCAGCCGCTGACGCCGATGAGTTCCGCGGTGCCCGCCGGTCACCAGCGCATGACCATCAACCTCAACCCGTACCTGTCCTTCCGCGACGACGCGTACGAGGCGATGCAGCACTACCAGAAGGTCTTCGGCGGCGAGCTGACGCGGAGCACGTTCGCCGAGTACGGCATGGCGCAGGACCCGTCGGAGAACGACAGGACCATGCACTCCCAGCTCGTCACCGAGCGGGGCTGGGTCCTCATGGGCGCGGACACCCCCGCGTCGATGGAGCACCGCCCGGGCGGGCACTCGGTGTCGCTGAGCGGTGGTGCGGAGGACGGCGAGGAGCTCCACCGGATCTTCGACGGGCTCGCCGAGGGAGGGGAGGTCCAGGAGCCGCTCGCGAAGGCGCCGTGGGGTGACGAGTTCGGGATGGTCACCGACCGCCATGGCGTCAAGTGGATGGTGAACATCGCCGGCGGCTGAGTCAGCCGCGGGCCGGCACCGGGTCGACGAAGCGCAGCAGGGGCGCGATGCCGAGCGCGAAGTCGACGACCCGGTCCGCGGCGGTGTCGTCGAGCCACGCGGCCTTGGGCAGCGGCTCCATGACGACGAGCTGCTTGAGCCGCAGGTACGCCGCCAGCGGGTGGTCGGCGTGCTCGGTGTACCCGCGCGGCATGGTCTTCACGGCGTCGGACCGGTCGAGCTCGTGGCCGTTGGCGGCGAGGGCGTCGACGACGGCGGAGAAGCCGTCGGGGTCCTCGAGCATCGACTGCCGCAGCGGGTCGAGGCGCGAGGTCGGCGGCTTGTAGAGCCCCCCTGCGAGGAGCCCGCCGTCGCCGCCCAGCTGCACGTAGACGAGACCGCCCGACTCCGACTTCGTCCCGCTCCGCGTGAGCAGCGCCGACCGCGACGTCGAGTACGGGGACTTGTCGGCACTGAACCGGACGTCGCGGTTCATGCGGAACGTCGTCGCCGCGCCACCCCGCAGCGGGGCGTCGGTCCCGGCCAGTCGCGCCGTCACCTCCTCGAGCAGGTCCTCGAAGGGTTCGGCGACGTACTCGTCGAACGTCGTCCGGTTCGCGTGGAACCACTCGGCCGAGTTGTTCTCCTGGAGGTCGGTGAACCACCGGAAGGTCGTCTCGGTGACGCCGTTGCCGCTAGCGCTCATGGGCCGAACGCTATTGAACAGATGGTTCAGTAGCAACCGCAGAGTCCAGCACACGCTAGACTCAGGTCGTGGCGGAGGACGGTGCTGTGGACTCGCGCGTCCTGCGGACCCGTCGCGACGTGCTGACCGCGGCGATGGACGAGCTCGTCGAGGGCGGCTGGGACGCCGTCACCCACGCGCGCGTCGCCGGGCGCGCCGGCTACGCGAAGGCGACGCTGTACGCGCACTGGCCGGACCGCCTCGCGCTCGTCCGCGACGCCTTCGACCAGGTCGGTCGCATGCCGCACCACGAGCCCACCGGGGACCTGCGTGCCGACCTCGTCGGCGAGCTCGTGTCCTTCCGGACGGCGATGACCGAGCACCGCCTCGACCGTGCGCTCGCCGTCCTCGCCGAGCGTGCGGGGCCGGTCCCCGAGCTGGTGGAGGTGCGGCGCCGCTTCGTCGAGGACGGGGAGCGGCCGATGCGGTTGCTCCTCGCGCCGGTGCTGTCCGGCGCCCGGCTCGAGGCGGCGACGGCGATGCTGTGCGGGGCCGTCGTCCACGCGACGCTCCTCCACGGCGCCCCGCCCACGGACGAGGAGGTCGAGGCCGCCGTCGACCTGGTCCTCGTCGGGGTCACCGGGGCCTGACGATGCCGTCGCTCGTCCTGCCGACCGGGACGGTCGACCTCGGCCTCACGCTCGCCCCGCTCGCCATGCTGACCCGCGACCCGACCCTGCGGCTGGAGCCGGGGCACCTGCTCCGCGCGACCATCACGCCCCACGGGCCCGGCGTCCTCGACGCGCGATGGGAACCGGCGCGCCCGGAGGTGCGCGTCCGCACGGACGGTCCGGGCGGGGAGTGGCTCGCCGAGCGGGCGCCGGCGCTGCTCGGTCTGCTCGACGACGCGTCCGGGTTCGCGCCGCACGGTGCGCTCCGGGAGGTGTGGCGCCGGTGCCGTGGCGACCGCGTCGCTGCCACCGGCACCGTGTGGCACGACCTCGCGTTCTTCGTCGTGCAGCAGCGCGTCACCAGGGCGGAGTCCTCCGCCCACTGGTACCGGTTCGTGCACGCGCTCGGGACCCCCGCCCCCGGGACGGACGGTCTCCTCGTCCCCCCGGCCCCGGCCGCCGTCGCTCGCCTCGGCTACGAGGCGCTCCACCGTCTCGGCGTCGACAGGAGGCGCGGCGAGGCCCTCGTGGCCGCCGCTCGGGCGGCGCACCGGCTCCTTCACGACGACGTCGGGCGGGACCGGGCGACAGCAGCCCTGGGCGGGGTCAGGGGCGTCGGCCCGTGGACGCTCGCGTGCCTGTCCGCCGTCACGTGGGGCGACGCGGACACGGTCATCACGGGCGACGCAGGGATCCCGTCGCTCGTGGCGTGGCTGCTCGCCCGGGAGCGGCGGGCCGACGACGCCCGGATGCTCGAGCTCCTCGAGCCGTTCCGGCCGCACCGCTACCGGGTCGTGCGCCTCGCCTTCGCCGCCGGGGTGCGGCCACCACGGCGGGGCCCACGGGTACCGGCGTCGGACATCCGGGGTCGCTAGCCCGCGGGGGCCGCGGCGTCGACGGCCCGGCCGTAGCCCACCCGTCCGGACTGGTCGACACCGTGACGTTCGACGCTGTACAGGTGCAGCTCGATGCCGTCGGGGTCGCGGAACGGCAGCATCCAGCCGACCGTCGCGTCGACGACGGGGCCGTGCGGGACGTCGAGCTCGTCGAGGCGCGCGGCCCACGCGTCGATCGCCGCACGGTCGGCGACCGCGAGGCTGCAGAGGTCGCTGCCCCGCATCCCCTCGGCGGCACGTGGGTTCTCCCGGAGCGCGAGGAACGTGCCGGGCACGCCCCGCACGTGCCCACCCGTCCCGCGGACGACGCCGTCGTCGTCGGGGAACTCCAGCTCGACGCGGTAGCCGAGCACCCGCTCGTACCACTCACGGCTACGGGGGAGGTCCGTGACGGGGACCTTGATGCTGAAGACGCCGACCAGGGTGACGTCGCCCATGGCGACCGCCTCTCCATTCGGCCGCAGTGATACTGCGGCGGATTGCGGTATCGTGCTCTCCGATGCCGGACCCCGTCAAGCGCCGCTACCGCTCCCCCCGGCGGACCGAGCAGGCCGCGCTCACCCGCGCCCAGCTGCGCGAGGCCGCTGCCGACCTGTTCCTCGGGAGGGGGTTCGCCGCGACGACGATGCGGGCGGTGGCGCAGCGGGCAGGGGTGGGCGAGCGGACCCTGTACGACGCCTTCCCGACGAAGGTCGCGTTGTTCGAGCACGTCGTCGGGGTGGCGATCGTCGGGGACGAGCAGCCGGTCGCCGCCGCGGACCGGCCCGAGCTCGCGGCGGCCCTGGCGGCGACCCGCGACGGACGGGAGGCGGTCCGGCTGTTCACCGGCTGGTCCGCGGACCTGCTCGAGCGGGCGGGCGCACTCATCATGGTCGCGGTGGAGTCGGCGGGCGCCGACCCGGCGATGCGGCGCTTCGCCGACGACGGTGCGCGCCAGACGCGCGTCACCACCGCCGCCTTCGTGCGGGGGCTGGTCGCGCACGGGGTGCTCGACGCGGACCGGGAGGCCGAGGCCGCGGCGACCACCTTCGCGCTCTGCTCCCCGCACGTGCACCAGCTCCTGCGGCGTGAGGCGGGCCGGACGGAGACCCAGTACCGCGAGTGGCTGGACCGGGAGCTGGCGGGCGCGCTCCTGGAGTGAGGTGGCTCATCACTGCGCGTCGGCCCACGAGCGGACGACCCGGACGTCGAGGGGGACGTCGACCGGGCTGTCGATGTCGCTCCCGGTGGGACCGGCGCCGAACAGCAGCCGGGTCGCCTCGTCGGCGGCCTCGCGTGTCGCGCGGACCGTCTCGTCGACGAGGCGCTCGGGGGCGTGGACGAGGACCTCGTCGTGGAGGAACATCACGAGCTCCGCGCGGTCGCCGTCGTCGCCCAGGCGCCACAACCGGTTCCGCAGCAGCGCGAGCCACACGAGCGCCCACTCCGCCGCCGTGCCCTGGACGACGAAGTTGCGCGTGAAGCGACCCCAGGCGCGCCCTGCCTCCTCGGTGAGCTCCGCCCGGGGAGCGGGCGAGCCGCGACCGAGGAAGGTCCGGACGACCTCACCGCGCTCACCCGCGCGGGCCGCGGCCTCGACGAACGCGAACGCCCTCGGGTAGCGGACGGCGAGACGCCGCACCATCCGCCCGCTCTCGCCGCGCGTGCCGCCGTACATCGCCCCCAGCACCCCGAGCTTCGCTTCCGCGCGCGTCGCGACCGCGCCCGCCGCCACCATGCCCTCGTAGAGGTCCCCGGCCCGCGCGGCCGCCGCCATGGCGGTGTCCCCGCTCATGCCGGCGAGGACGCGGGGTTCGAGCTGGGCGGCGTCCGCGACGACGAAGCGGTGGCCGCCGTCCGCGACCACGGCCTGCCGGACGGGTGCGGGGACGGTGAGGGCCCCGCCGCCGCGTGACGCCCACCGGCCTGTCACGACACCGGCGACGAGGTACTCGGGACGGAAGCGCCCGCCGCGCACCCACGTGTCGGACCACTGCCAGCCGTTCGTCGACAGCAACCGGGCGAGGCCCTTGTACTCCAGCAGCGGCGGCACGACGCGGTGGTCGAGCCGTTCGAGCGTGTGCGTCCGGGTGTCGGCGACGTCGAGGCCCGCGCTCCGCAGCGCCGCGAGGAGCGCGGGCTGGGAGTCGGGATTCAGCGCAGGGGCGTCGAGTGCGTCCCGCACCTGCCCGGCCAGGTGCTCGAGGTGCGCCGGTCGCTGCCCGTGCGGGGGTCGCGGCCCCAGCAGGCCCGTGAGGACGGCGTCGTGCACGTCTGCGCGCCAGGGCAGACCCGCGTGGGTCAGCTCGGCGGCGACGAGGGCGCCCGAGGACTCCGCGCTCACGAGGAGCCGCAGCCCGCCGTGGGTGGCGGCGTCGAGGCACGCGCGCTGACGCCGCCACTCCGCGAGCGGGTCGAGGTGGCTCGGCCCGCTGTCGTCGAAGAGGGCGGCGTCGTCGGCGGCCACAGGACGTAGCTCGTCCCACGCCTCCGCCTCCGCACCCCGGTCGACAGGGCCGTCGACGAGAGGGGAGTCGCGCAGCAGGGCGTGGACCAGGCGGAGGTCCCAGCAGCGTTCGACTCGGACGCCGGCCCGCAGCAGCCCCGGGTACCAGCGCGTCGTGCAGTCCCACACCCAGCGCGGCCGGTGCGCCTCGAGGTGGCGCACGAGGCCGGGCAGCTCCGCTGCCGCGACGACGGTCGGCGTGGTCTGCTCCCCGTCGGAGACCTCACGCGCCGCCACGGTGCCGTCGGGCAGCATGCGCAGCACCACGGCGTCTCCCACGTGCCGCATCCTCGCCGACGCCGCCGGACGCGTCGTCCGTGCGTCGGTCGTGTTGCAGCCACGTGACGACCTGGCGGGAGGCCTGGCCGCCCGGTCCAGGCGCTGCGACGCTCGGGCCGTGATGACCGAGGTCCGCACTCTCGGCGAGTGCCGTACCGAGTCCCCGCTGTCGGTCCTGCTCGGCGACCGCCGGACCACCCGGCACTACGTCGACGAGGACGACCGCGTCCTGGTCGACGACACGCTCGGCATGGTGCAGGCCCGCCGGGACGCCGGCGAGCCGCTCGTGTCGTTCGAGCCGGGCGGGCCGCGGCGCAGGATCTACTTCGACCCGGCGAAGACGCGGGCGGCCGTGGTGACGTGCGGCGGCCTGTGCCCGGGGCTCAACGACGTGATCCGGGCGCTCGTGCTCGAGCTGCACCAGGCCTACGGCGTGCGCCGGGTGCTCGGGTTCCGCAACGGCTACCAGGGCTTCGTCCCGAGTTACGGGCACGACGTCGTCGACCTCACGCCGACGTCGGTGTCGGGGATCGACGAGAAGGGCGGCACGGTCCTGGGCACCTCCCGCGGGGACCAGGACCCCGAGGTGGTCGCCGACTGCCTCGAGCGCATGGACGTGGACATCCTGTTCGTGGTCGGCGGGGACGGCTCGATGCGGGGCGCCATGGCGGTGTCGCGGGTGCTCGCGGCGCGGGGCCGCCACGTCGCGGTGGTGGGGGTGCCGAAGACCGTCGACAACGACCTGCCGTTCATCGACGCGAGCTTCGGTTTCCAGACGGCGTTCGGGCGTGCGTCGGAGTCGATCCGGGCGGCGCACACCGAGGCGAGGTCGACTCCCAACGGGGTCGGGCTCGTCAAGCTGATGGGGCGCCACTCGGGCTTCATCGCGTGCTACGCGGCGCTGGCGACGTCCGACAGCGACTTCGTGCTCGTGCCGGAGGTGCCGTTCGCGCTCGAGGGCGAGGACGGCGTGCTGGCGCACGTGCGCCGACGGGTGGCGGAGCAGGGGCACGCGCTGGTCGTCGTCGCCGAGGGGGCGGGTCAGGAGCACCTCGACGACGGTCGCGAGGAGCGCGACGCCTCGGGCAACGTCCGGCTGCGGGACATCGGAGGGCTGCTGCGTGAGCGCATCGGCGCCGACTTCGACGCGCACGGGCAGGCGCTGTCGCTGCGCTACATCGACCCGAGCTACGCCATCCGCAGCGTGCCGGCGAATCCCTCCGACAGCGTCTACTGCCTGCGGCTCGCCCACGCCGCCGTCCACGCCGCGATGGCAGGGCGGACCGAGGTCGTGGTCGGGCGCTGGCACGGTCGCTTCGTCCACGTACCGATGGCGCTGGCCGTGTCGGAACGCAACGTCGTGAGCGAGTCGGGTGACCTGTGGCTGGCCGTCCTGGAGTCGACCGGGCAGCCGGCACGCTTCGGCGACGCGCCGGCGACCGTCACGGCGCACTGACCGACCGGACCGCCCGTAGGGAGAGGTCGCCGCATCCTGCTACGCGACGGCGTGGACGGGTGCGTGTGCCCAGGGTGGTTCGGGGTCGTCGTCGGGGTGGGGTGGTGGGGCGGTGGTGAGGGCGGTGGTCGGGTTCGTGGGGGTGGTGGTGGTGGTGTGGGGTGGTTGGTAGGGGTGGTCGGTGTCGGCGGGGTGGGTGGTGTAGGTGTGGCCGGTGGG